>JALZIL010000038.1 GCA_030860305.1 Actinomycetota bacterium | reverse complement strand
GGCGGTTGTAGGAGTATCCCCGTACGTCGGCCAGCCGGACGCCGGCCTGACGGAGGGTCTCGAACTCGCTGTAGCGACCGACGGCGGCAAATCCGATCCGGTCGTAGATCTCGCCGATCTTGTGCAGTGTGGCACTCGGGTTCTCGGCGATGAACAGAATGCCGTCGGCATAGGTGAGCACTGCGACGCTGCGGCCGCGCGAGATGCCTTTGCGGGCGTACTCCGAGCGGTCGCGCATGACCTGCTCGGCCGATGCGTAGTACGGCATCTGAGTCATAGTGTTTGTTCCTGCCGCCGCTCGATGACCCCGGAGGCGACTGTGGTCACTGCCTCGTCCTCCAGTCGCCGCGTCCCGTCGCCGGTGACCACGAAAACCGACGGCATCAGCCCCCGTACCATGTCCGGACCGCCGGTGGCCGAATCCTCGTCGGCAGCGTCGTAGAGCGCTTCGACGACGGCACTGACCACGTCGTCCTGATCCATTTGCTGGTTCCAGATCTTTTTTAGGCTGCCCTTGGCGAACAGCGACCCGGAACCCACCGCGTGGTAGCCGCGTTCCTCGTAGATCCCCCCGGTGACGTCGTAGCCGAAGATCCGGCCCGGGAGCGACGCGGACGGAGTTTCCACGGCGTCCTCGTCGGTGGCCGGGTCATGATCGGGCCGCACGTCCACACCGGCGAACAGCGGTACGACCGCGAGCCCTTGCATGGCTGCACCGAGGTTCCCGCGGATCATGGCGGCCAGCCGGTTGGCCTTGCCGTCCAGGGACAGCGTGGTTCCCTCGATCTTCTCGTAGTGCTCCAGCTCGACCTGGAACAGCCGGACCAGTTCTCCGGCGATCCCGGCTGTACCGGCGATTCCGACGACGGAGTACTCGTCGGCGGCGAACACCTTGTCGATGTCGCGGGAGGCGATCAAGTTGCCCATCGTGGCGCGCCGGTCACCGCCCATGACAACGCCACCGGGAAAACTCGCCGCCACGATCGTGGTCGCGTGCGGAGCCAGTCCGGCGCCAGATCCGGCCGGCAATCCCCTGGCCGGGAGCAAGTGGGCAGCCTCCTGTCCGAGAAAGTCCACGAACGACGACCCGGCCGCGCTGAGGTATCCCGGCGGTAGTCCTGAGGAACCCGCGCCTCGTTCGGCCACGTAACCGCCTTCCGCCCAGCGTGGGAGTGTCTGTCGTCCAGCCAATACAAGCGGGCCGGACCTGCATGAGGAACCCTACCCGCGGGCCACCGCAGCCTCGGTCTGGGCGATCCGAGGCGTTCACGCCCCAGCGGCGTTTCGAAGCCGTACGGTCTCAATGTCGGGGCCGCGGCACGGAAACAGCTCGACCACCCGCGGCCAGTGGCCACGAGCCGGAGACCGCCGGCTTGGGTTGGTGGACGTCTCCGCGCTGACAGCGTGCGACTTCAGGTAATCGACCGCGGCCGCAAGGATATCGATCCGGTCTTTGAACTGACCGAGCCCGCCGTTGCAGTTGAAACACAACAGCCCCCGAACCTTGCCGGTGTCGTGGTCGTGATCGACGTGTCCGGCTGGCGCCATCTGACAGACGGCACACAGCCCATCCTGCTTGGCGAGCATGGCGTCAGCGTCTGCGGCGGTTATGCCGTACCGCCGACGGAGATGATAATTGCGATCTCCGCCGTGCCGATCTCGCGAAGCGCGGCCACGAGTTGTGGCACGGCTTGCAGTACGGGGCGTGTCCTGAGGCGCTGTTTCTGTTCCCTGGGAACTCCGTCAACAGACGGATGCTCCCGCAATCCGGGCACACTTATGTCCCATCGGGACATTGATCCCACCGGATGACGGCTTTGAGGAGCGCCTTTGCGGGCATCTCGACTGAGCTGATGTGTCAGACGTGCGCAAGGACGGCAATAGAAGGCAGCACCATCCGGTTGGCACATCTCTGGTGTAGTCCCCAAGCGGCTTCAGCTGCCCGCACTCAGGGCAGGTCTTCAACGGTGGTCTTGCAATTATCGTATTCTGTCATTACTCTCTGTAATCATTCACCTCCTTTCTGTACATACTGGCGGACAAACTCCTCCGAATTCTCCTCGAGCACCTCGTCGATATCGTCCAGAATTGCGTCGATGTCACCGGACATCTTTTCGTGTCGCTCCCCGGCGGTGGCGTCGACGCTGGCGTCGACTTCGACGTCTTCTTCCTTGGCCCGGCTGCGCTGCTGTTGACCGCCGGTGTCCCGTGTCGCCATCGGTCCTCCTCACTCTGTCCTCGCGCCGTCCCGCCAAGGCGGTCGAGCTTCTCCGGAGTGCTGACAGTACCCGCGACGCCCGACAGGCAACCCGATGTCACCGCTGCGTCCGGCCGCTTGTCTTGACTCATTCCAGATCTTCTGATGAAGTGAATCGATGCGGGACGAGGCGGCAACCCAGCGGCTGCGCCAGAGCGGACTGCGGGTGACGCGTCCGCGGCTCGCGGTTCTGGCCGTGCTGGAAGACGCTGCCCGACAGTCCGAGCACATCGTGGTCGCCGAGGTGGCCCAGCGCGCGCGGAGCCTGCTCGGCTCGCTGTCGACCCAGGCAACCTATGACTGTCTCGGGGTGTTGACCGGCGCGGGACTAGCCCGTCGGATCGAACTGCCGGGCCACCCGGCGCGGTACGAGGCCCGGGTCGGGGACAACCACCACCACCTGGTCTGCCGCGAATGCGGCGCGACCAGCGATGTGGACTGCGTCGTGGGTCAAGCGCCATGCCTGGTGCCCTCAGCTGACGCGGGCTTCGTCGTGGACGAAGCAGAAGTGACCTTCTGGGGTCGCTGTCCAAGGTGCGCGGACCAGCACGCGCCAAGCACGTTGTCCTGACGCACGTCGAATTCGAGTGAGAGGAAACAGCATGACCCAAACAGCGGACGAGCCAACTCTGACCAATCGCCAGGG
Source organism: Actinomycetota bacterium (assembly GCA_030860305.1). The sequence continues at coordinate 715 of JALZIL010000038.1, read as the reverse complement.
ACATTCGGTGTACGACAACCAGAACCAGCGAACCGTCGGAGAACGAGGTCCGGCAACGCTGGAGAACTACCAGTTCCTGGAGAAGATCAGCCACTTCGACCGGGAACGCATCCCGGAGCGGGTCGTGCATGCCCGCGGCACCACCGCCTTCGGATACTTCGAAGCCTACGGCGCCTACGGCGACGAGTCGATCTCGACCTACACCCGGGCAAAGCTGTTCCAGGAGAAGGGCAAGCGCACCGAGCTGGCGATCCGGTTCTCCACTGTCGCCGGTGGTCGTGACTCCAGCGAGGTGGCCCGCGATCCGCGCGGTTTCGCCGTGAAGTTCTACACCGAGGACGGCAACTGGGACCTGGTCGGCAACAACCTCGCCGTCTTCTTCATCCGAGACGCGATCAAGTTCCCCGACTTCATCCACTCGCAGAAGCCGGACCCGGTCACCTTCGAGCGGCAGCCCCCGAACCGCGCCTTTGACTTCATCAGCCAGAGCCCGGAGTCGATGCATATGGTCATGATGGTGTTCAGCCCCCGGGGGATCCCGGCGTCGTACCGCACCATGCAGGGCTTCGGCGTGAACACCTACAAATGGGTCAATGCCCAGGGTGATACCAAACTGGTCAAGTACCACTGGCTGCCCAAGCAGGGCGTCAAATCGATGACCGCCGACGATGCGGCGAAGATCCAGGCAACAGATCTGGGGTCGCACACCCGGGAC
>JALZIL010000336.1 GCA_030860305.1 Actinomycetota bacterium | reverse complement strand
CCTGGTCGAGGAACGCCTGGGTGGAACAGTCGGAGATCAAGGCGCCACGCCCGATGACGATCAGATGCGTTGCGGTGAGCGCCATTTCAGAGAGCAGATGGCTGGACACAAGCACCGTGCGGCCATCACGGGCCATGCCCTGCATCAACGTCCGGATCCAGACGATGCCTTCCGGATCGAGACCGTTGACCGGTTCGTCGAACATCAGCACATCGGGGTCGCCGAGCAACGCGCCGGCGACCCCGAGTCGCTGGGACATCCCGAGGGAGAACGCTCCGGCCCGTTTGTGGGGCGACCGCGCTGAGCCCCACCATCTCGAGCACCTCGTCGACCCGGCGCTCGGGTAGCTCGGCGAGGGCGGCCATCGCGGCCAGATGGTTGCGGGCCGACCGGTTGGGGTGCACCCACTTGGCGTCGAGCAGCGCCCCGATCGTGCGCAGCGGATTGTCCGACTCGGCATAGTGACGGTCACCGATCGTGACCCAGCCTGAGGTCGGCCGGTCCAGCCCCAGGATCATCCGCATCGTCGTCGACTTGCCAGCGCCGTTCGGTCCCAGAAAGCCGGTCACCACACCGGGTTCCACTGAGAACGTCAGGGCGTCGACGGCAGTGAGTCGGCCGTACTTCTTAGTGAGGCTGCGGGCCTCGATCATCATGGTCCTCCTGTGGATTGGTCGCTGATCATGAGTTGATCGCCGTCGCCCTCGGCGGTCATCAGGGAGACCCCCTGGCCACACCCTGAACCAGCCGTGAGTGACAACCGCCGTGCACCGTCAGCACCGGCGGGGCGACTAGGGTTTCGCGGCGTGCGCTTCCTGTTCAGCCCGCCGGCGGAGGCCACCGCCGGTCTGCTGAGCCTGCCGTGGCGGGAATCGCTGGCCGAGTGGGTGGACGATCGGCTGGTCGAGGTGCCCCAGCGCGGGCTGTCCCGGCATGTCGTGCGCTTCGTCGCCGAGGCCGGAGAGGTGTTCGCGCTCAAAGAGATTCACGAACGGCTTGCCCGCCGCGAGTATCAGCTCCTACGCCAGTTGGACAAGCTGAGCATCCCGGCCGTGCAGGTGCTCGGCGTCGTCGTCGACCGCGGCCCGGACCTCGACGCGATCCTGGTCACCAACTTCCTCGACTACTCCACCCCGTATCGCGCCCTGTTCTCCAATCCGCGCGGGCAGCACCTGACCGGGCGGCTGCTCGACGCCCAGGTCGAGCTGCTCGTCCGGCTGCACCTGGCCGGCTTCATGTGGGGCGACTGCTCGCTGTCGAACACACTGTTCCGGCTCGACGCAGGGGCACTGTCGGCCTATCTGGTCGACGCCGAGACCGCCGAGATCCACTCATCGCTGTCCGAGGGGCAACGCCAGTACGACGTACTGATGGCCCAGGAGCGGGTCGGCGGTGAGCTGCTCGACCTGCAGGCCGGCGGATTCCTCAGCGAGGACCTTGACGCGGTCGAGACCGTCGAAGACCTGGGCCGTCGGTACGAGGCGCTGTGGGCAGAGCTGACCAGCGAGGAGATCCTGCTGCCCGAGGAGCAGCGCTATCGCATCGGTGAACGCGTTCGCCGGCTCAACGAACTCGGCTTCGACGTCGACGAGATCGAACTGCTCGACGTCGGTGAGGGCAGTCGGCTCCGGTTGACTACCCGCGTCGCGGAGCCCGGTCATCACCGTCGACTGCTCTTCGCGCGCACCGGATTGGACGTACAGGAAAAGCAGGCCCGCAGACTGCTGGCCGACATTGCCGGCTTTCGCAGCTACCTGGAGCAGACCGCCAAGCGGCCGGTGCCCGAGGCGGTCGCGGCCAACCGCTGGTTGGACGAGATCTACGGCTCGGTGATGGATGCCATCCCGGCCGACCTACGGGGGCGCCTGGACGACGCCGAGATCTTCCACGAGATCCTCGAGCACCGTTGGTTCATGTCCGAGGCCGCGGGCAAGGACATCGGTACCACCGCGGCGGCGAATGACTACTTGGCCCGCGTGTTGCCGGAGGTACCGGGCGACCTCGTTGCCGGCGCCGTAGTGCCGGTTGCCTCCCCACCCCGGGGCCCGGAGAACCACACGAACGCCCCGTAGGCCACCGGCACCGCGAGCCCCGCGAGGAGCAGGACGAACAGCACGTGCGTGCTCCAGCCGAGGTCGAGGAGGCCCAACGTCCCGACCACGACTGCCATCCCCACTTTCAGCGCGGGGCTCAGTCGCGGGTGCGTCGGCTCGTCGTCACCCCGGGCCAGGGTCGTCTCTAGCGCAGCGACCCCGACCAGACCCAGCATCACGCTACCGACCAACAGGAAGCGACTCGAATCGGACAGCGAGCCGGTGGCGGTGTCGGCGATGGCGATCGACACCCCGACGCCGGTCGCAGTGATCGCGGTCAGCGTCGCCAGATGCAGATACACCCAGAACAATGCGGTGACGAAGACCGGTTTGGGTGCGCGCCGCGCGACGAAGTCGAAGTAGATCCACCAGAGCGAGAACCCGATGCCCAACCCCAGTACTCCGGCCGCGATACCGGCGCCGTCCAGGACTCGTTGGTCCTCGAGTTCGGACAGGCCGACGATCACCCCTACGACGGACTCGCCTAGAACGATCATGGTGAACAGGCTGAACCGTTCGGGAAACTTCGAGGTCGACAACCTGGGCAGAGCTGACTGCTGCTTGACGGTGAAGTAGGGCGTCGCGATGTCGACCAGGACAGCACCGGTGAACATCACCACCCGGGTGGTACCAGTCGCAGCGAAGGCGACGATGATCACTGTCGATGTCATACCCGGTTACGAATCGAGCCGCGATCGGGCGAAACATCGGTACGTGCACGCCGGCGCGAACCCAGCCGGCCTGGTTCACTCCCCTGGCCAGCAAGTAGGAGGGGGCGAACCCGACGTAGGTCGCCCCGAGCCCCTCCTCGCCGAAGACCGCCAGCCCGGCCACCGGAACGATGGCCAGAAAGGTGAAGAGCCGATTCTCCAGACCGTCGGACTCGAACCGCTCGGTGTAGTAGGCAAAGGAGTTCCACACCCAGAAGACGGCGAGGAACTGCACCGCGAAGGTCGCGACCCCCGCACCGTCGAGATGACCAGCGAGGTGGTGCGCGAGCCGCGAGATCACCACGACGAACACGAGGTCGAAGAACAGCTCCAGCGAACTCACCGGGCGCTCCCGGTCGAACTCCTCGTCGGTCCGCAGCTCGGCCCGCTGCCAGGCCCGGAGGGAGGCGCTAATCAGCTGGCCTTGAGTTCCGGCGGATAGAGGAAGTAGTTGGCCGCCGACGCCGCTTGCGCACCTTCGTGTACGGCCGCTGGTGCATCACCTGCGACGGCTACGAGAACCGTGGCAAGGACATCTTGGTCAGGGCGTTTCCCGGCTCAGGCGCGCCGCCGCATTGGAGAACACGATGTCGACCTGGCCGTGGCGGGCGCGGAGTTCGCTGGCGAAGGCATCGACGGCGGGGCCGTCGCAGACGTCCACAACCTCGGCGCGAACCTCGGCCCGTGGACTGGCCAGGCGCGTGGCGGCGGCCTGCACGCGGTCGATGTCGCGGCCGGCCAAGTAGACGACATCACTCGGATCGAGGCGCTTGGCGAGTCCTTCGACCAACGCGAAGCCAAGTCCTTGACTGGCACCGGTGACGACAGCCGATCTTGCTCATGGCCGCCATGGTGCCAACCTTTCGGGCACCGATCGGTGCCCCGCCGGATCAGACCGCGGCCGGCCGATCCGTCAGCACAGCCGCCGCGTGTTGCTCAGCCCATTCGGCCAGCACACGGACGACATCCAGCAGACTCGACCCGAGTTCGGTCAGCCGGTACCCAGGTGGTCCCGCTCGACGAGGGCGTTGGACTCGAGCTTTCGCAGCGTTTGGGTGAGCATCTTCTTCGAGATGCCACCGATGCGCTCGAGCAACTCGCCGTACCTGCGGTTCTGCTCCCCGAGCGCCATGATCACCACGACAGACCAGGTATCGCCGACCGGAGTCAGTGTCGTACGAGCCGGGCAGTCGGCCAGAAAAATTTCGTACTCGCTCATCTCGTGACGCTCACGATGCCAGCTCCTCGGCGGTGCGTAGCCTGTCGGCGTAGCTGAGGATCGCGGCACGCAGGGCGCCGTCGGAGTCGACACCGGCTTGGGTTGCGGCCGCAACCAGGGCCAGGAGGTGGGCACCCAGACCTTCGGCGGTCAGCTCTTGATCGGACAGCACGGCTGGTTCCGGTGTCGGCAGGCCCGCCCGGGCGGCCCGGGCGATCAGCGAGCCGGCCCTGGCCAATGACGGAGCCGACACCGGCACCCCGTCGACGACAGACCGGCCGTCTTTCTCGGCCCGCTTGAGCTCTTCCCAATTGGCATGTACCTCGGCAGCGCCGGAGACCTCGAGGTCGGCGAAGACGTGTGGGTGGCGGCGGACCAGCTTGTCGACCAGGGTGGCGGCGACGTCGTCGATGGTCCATCGTTCGTCGTCGTCCTCGATCTCCTCGGCAAGCCGCGAGTGGAACAGAACCTGCAGGAGCACATCACCCAACTCCTCACGCAGCGCGTCCAGGTCCTCGGCGGCCAGCGCATCGGCGGCCTCGTGCGCCTCCTCGATCAGGTACGGCGCCAGCGAGGCATGCGTCTGGTCGGCATCCCACGGGCAACCGCCGGGAGCCCGGAGCCGGTCCATCACGGCGACCGCGTCGAGCAACCTGGCACCCGGCGGATCCCAGGAGGCCACGACGACCTCGATGCTCACCCCGCCCTCCCGAGCGGCCAGATCGGCCAGTGCGGAACTGAACTCGGCGTCGCCCTCCGGGCGCAGCAGCCACACCACGACTCCCCCACTGGTCGCGGCGATCGTGCGCAGCGCCCGGGCGGTGGAGGCCGCCGGCGAGGGTGCCAGCAGTCGCCCGCCGGGCGATTCCGGGACGTCCAAGCGGGTGACCTCGATGCCGGCAGCCCGTACGGCGAGGGCAAGCTCCTCGCCCGCTGGGTCCTGCGCATACACCGGCCCGCGGCCGAGAGCGGTCCAGCCGTCCGCGCTGAGCAGCCCGGCCGGCAACCGCGGCGAGGTACGGACGAGCACGATCAGGTCGGTCACGTCGTGCCCGCGTCCTCCAGGATTCGTACGACGCCGCCGTCGTTGTCAGGCACGACTCGTCCCTGATCCAGTGTCCCGTACCGCGGGTTGATGTCGATGTCGAGACCGGCCACCACTTCGGTCACGACCTCGGTGACCGCAGCGTCCACGCCAGCCGCCGCCTCCACCCTGACCTCGCTCCTGACCGCATCGAAGGGCGGCACCTCGCGAGCGGCCACGAAACCGACCACGATGCCTCCGGTTTCCGGGATCGCCACGGTGAAGCCTTGACCGGCCGGGGTCTGCTGGACGCTGGGGAGCAAAGGGGCCGGCACGTCAGGCAGTGGAGCGGTGCGAAGCGTCGGCTGGGTGTTGGGCCCGAAGTAGGTCGCGGCCAAGCCTTCATATGAGCCCGGGTCGGCCAGCACAGTGGCCAGCGTCGTGTCCGCCGTCTCCTGGTCAGGCACGGTGATGAAGCCCAACGTGATCGTGGACAGCTGATCCTTGATCTCCTCGTAGCGCTGCCGCAGGGCCGGCTCCTGGATGGGGCCGTCCAAGCCCTCTTCGGCCGCGATCGCCTCACGAGTCAGCGCTTGCCGAACGTTCTCCCGTACGTCGACCTCGGCGAGCATCTGCTCGGCGGCCAGCTGAGCGTAGATCTCCTCGACGCTTTGCACTTCGTCGCCGGCCAGCAGTTCATCGAGCTTGTCCTGCACGTCGCGGTTGGTTACTTCCACGCCATAGTCGGCGCTGAGGATCCGGTAGATGGCCTGCTGGACCAGCTGGCCGAGCACCACCCGCTGATATTCGGGATCACCGGACTCGACGACGGCCGCAATGTTGTCATCGGCCATGCGCTGCTCGACGGCCGCGGCAAGCTGAGCGGTCGAGATCGTGAGGTTCTCGACATAGGCGGCGACCGCTGGCTCGGTTCGGCAGCCGGTCAAGGCGACAACCGCCAACAGGCTCACGGCGGACAGGGTCAAGAAGAGGCGGCGCACGAGCCTCAGGTTCTCACACGGCCGGAGTCCGGCTCGAACTCTGCCGACGTTGCCTGTGCTTTGCCGGTTCTGCACGACCGGCGAAGCACGAGAGCCACCAGCAAAGCAGCAGCAGGATTCAGGTGTGGCGTAGATGTCTCGGTACCACCTTATGGCGAGGGCGGTGAGTTCGTCGGGTGATCGGCCGGCGAACCGGCCGGGAGCCAGGACCCCCAAGCCCGCAATCTCGGCCGGTCTGTCGGTCATCATCTGAGCCAATGCTCGCGCTGCGCCGCAGGCGTGGGTGACCCACAAGGCTTCGGCCACCCACAACCCTGCGATGTCCTCCATCGGGCCGAGCAAGGGGCAGGTTGTCCGGGGCATGGAGAAGACTCCGTTGAGCCGTCTTTCCGGGTTGAACCGTGAGGCCACCGGCAACAGATCCATTGCCGTCGCCACAGCCGGATCGAATACCCTTGCCATCCAAGGCTGCTCGGCATCGATCCCCAATTCGGTGATGCCTACTGCCATGGGCCTGTGATCATAGGTCCCGAGGCCGAAGCGGTCGCCGTGATCGCGGGCGTAGACGTACTGCTCGGCCACCGTACGAACGGTGCGCTGTCCCGCCGCTCGCCGTGCGCCGGCCCGTACACGTACGGGTGCGCCACCGGGGTCAGCGCAGCAGCTGACCGACCGAGGCAAGCACCCCCGGTCCCCCAATCCCGCACGCGAGGACGACATCGTCAGCGGACCGTGGCCCGCGCGGTGTCATGAGCGGTGGGCAGCTCGCACGATCGCCCACTAGGCGAATGGCATGGGTTCTGGAGTATTCTGCCCACATGAGCAGAGGATCCGGGAACCAGCCCGATGGAACCGCGCGGCTAGATGACCGGGGCAGGCTGGTGCTACCTGCGGCGATGCGTCGACGGCTCGGCTTGGAACCGGGCGATCTACTCCTGGTCAGCGAATCCGACGGGGTGCTGCGACTGGCAAGCCGCCGTGCTGCCGCTCGGGGATTGATCGGGTTGGCTGGCTCCGCCGACCACTCCACGGTCGAGGAATTGCGGTCGCAGCGGCGTCGCGACGCCTCCGGTGAGGACCTGGCCGCACGACGGTCGTCGCGATGAGCCCGGGTGTGACGGTGGTGGACGCCTCGGCATTGCTGGCGCTGCTGTTCGACGAGCCCGGTGCCCACGTCGTCGCCGAGATGATCGCCAGCGGGGCAAGCGTCAGTACGGTCAACTTCGCCGAGGTGGCGACCGTCCTCACCCGCAACGACAGGGACGCCGAGACCCTCTTGGAGTCGGTGCGCGCTCAGGTCGACGTTGAACCGTTCAGCTATGCCGACGCGCTCGAGGTCGCAGCGCTCTACCCGAGGGTGTCTGGTCACGGTCTTTCCCTTGGCGACCGGGCGTGCCTAGCCCTCGCGCGGCGTCTGGATGTGCCGGCTGTGACCGCCGAACACGTCTGGGCCGAGCTGTGGGTTGACGTCAGGGTGCAGTTAATCCGACCGGGGCGCCGACCAGGTCGGTGACCAGGCTATGCAACCAGTCCAGCAGCGCGACGCCGCGCAAGGGCTCGTCCGGTCCGACCGGGCGCCGTACCGACAGCACCTGCGACGCCGGCTTGTACACCGAGTCCGGGGCCAGCCGGGTCAACCGCAGTTGAGCTGAGTCGGCCAATGCAACGGGAGTGATCCGGATGACCCTGCCCTGCAAGGAGATCTCGGTGACTCCGATCGCCCGCATCGCAGCGCGGAACCGGGCGACCGCGAGCAGGGCCAGGACCTCTGGTGGCAGCGGTCCGTACCGGTCGGCGAGTTCGGCCTGGACCTGCTCAGCGATCGTGTCGTCGGTGACCGCGGCTAGCTTGCGGTAGGCCTCCATCCGCAGCCGCTCACCGTCGATGTAGTCGTGCGGGATGTGCGCATCGACAGGGAGATCGACCCGTACGTCAGCCGCCTCGCTGACCGGCGCCTCACCCTTGAAGTCGGCCACCGCCTCGCCGACCAACCGGATGTAGAGATCGAAACCGACTCCGGCAATGTGCCCGGACTGCTCGCCGCCCAACAGGTTTCCTGCCCCGCGGATCTCGAGGTCCTTCATCGCGACGGCGATTCCCGAGCCCAGGTCGGTGTTCTGGGCGATCGTGGCCAGCCGGTCATAGGCGACCTCGGTCAGCGGGCGCTGCGGGTCATAGGTGATGTAGGCATATCCCCGCTCCCGGCCGCGACCGACCCGACCGCGGATCTGGTGCAGCTGGGACAGGCCGAGGAGGTCGGCCCGCTCGATGATCAGCGTGTTCGCATTGGCGATGTCCAGCCCGGATTCCACGATCGTCGTGGAGACGAGCACGTCGTAATCACGTTCCCAGAAACCGACCATGGTCCGCTCGAGCTGGTCCTCGCCCTGCTGACCGTGCGCGATCGCAACGCGTGCCTCTGGCACCAGCTCCCGTATCCGGGCGGCGGCCTTGTCGATGGACTGCACCCGGTTGTGGATGTAGAAGACCTGCCCGTCGCGGAGCAGTTCCCGTCGTACGGCGGCGGCGACCTGACGCGGTTCATGGGCGCCGACGAAGGTGAGCACCGGGTGGCGCTCCTCCGGTGGGGTGGTGATCGTCGACATCTCCCGGATCCCGGTCAGGCTCATCTCCAGGGTTCGCGGGATGGGCGTGGCCGAGAGGGTCAGGACGTCGACAGCAGCGCGCAGCGTCTTGAGGTACTCCTTGGCCTCGACTCCGAAGCGCTGCTCCTCGTCCACGATGACCAGGCCCAAGTCGTGGAACTTCGTGCTCGGCTGGAGCAGCCGGTGCGTGCCGATCACGATGTCGACGTTGCCCGCCGCGAGTTTCTCCA
>JALZIL010000106.1 GCA_030860305.1 Actinomycetota bacterium | reverse complement strand
TCTCGTCGGCCAGATCGGGATTGTCCCGCAGGAAGGCCCGCGCGTTCTCCTTGCCCTGACCGAGCTGGTCACCGTCGTAGGTGTACCAAGCACCGGCCTTGCGGATGAATCCCTGCTCGACGCCGACATCGATCAGTGAGCCTTCGCGGCTGATCCCCTGGCCGTAGATGATGTCGAACTCGGCCTGTTTGAATGGGGGGCTGCAGTTGTGGACCACGACACCGTCGGCCACCAAGGTGTGCAGTTCCTCCACTTCGACATCGAAGGTTCGGCACCGACGCACTGGCAGGACATCTCGTACAGCCGAGAAGCGGACCTGCTCGGCCAAGAGCCCCCGCAAGAACTCGTCGTCGAGACCATCGGCGAGGGCCTGGACCCGATCACGACGCAGTCGCTTGGCACCGAGCACCTGCTTCATGCCGCCGCGAGGATCTCCTGCCAGCGGACCAACCATCGCGGCCGCGTCGTGCGGGGTCACACCCCGTTGATCGAGGTGGCTCAGGATCGGATCGATCACGTCGCGGGCGAGATATCCGCCCTGCGATCCGCGCCGACGGCCGGTGTCGGCCAGCACTGCTGCGGTCAATGCCCGTCCACGAGGCCCCCACATCGGGACGGCCTCGGCGAAGGACGCGACGTTGTCGCTACCGGAGACCCGTACCTCCCAAACCTGGCGGCGTGACTGGACGCGGCGACCCTTGATCACGCTCGGGCGCTTCTGCGTCGGGTCATAACTGCGCACTGTGCTCCCGATTCCGAACCGCACCAGCAGCCAGTGGATCTGGTGGGCCAACTGCTCGGATGTGATGGTGAACCCAACCCGGATCGCGCCGGTCTGCTCGACACTGACGTGCCCGTCGGTCTCGAAGAGCCCGAACAGAAGGTTCCCGATGACTCCGGCGGACGTGTCCGCGCTTAACACGGAAGGGGGCACCTGCTTCTCCCAGGCGAGCCGGCCGTAGATGCCCGCCGAGCGGCACAGTTCGAGAACGCCGTTCTTCTCGCCCCTGCGGTGGGACAAGGCGACCGACAGCGCACTCTGTGGTTTGGCCCGGCAGCCCAGGGTCGCGGCGATGCGGGCGACGTCTTGGTGCAGCTCGTCCTCGACATTGATGAAGTTGACCGGCGTCTTACCCCCGACATAGCTGTCGCCGATCAGATAGCCGAGCAACCGCGCGTGATCCGGTGAGATGGGTTCGGCATCCCCGAACCCGTAGAACTGCCGGGGCCTGGCAACCCGGTCACCGGGGTCGAGGTTTCCGGCCAATTGCCAGCCGAGGTCGGTGAGGACCTGATGGTCAGGGGTGACCCAAAGATCTGTCCCGCCCTGCAGCCGAAGGCCGATGACGTCCTGCTCACCTTGATCGAACCAGCTCGTCACCGGGCGTACGTGAAGCGTGTTGTCCTTGGCCGCGGCGACGACCGAGACGGGGATCCGGTTGTCGACGATGTCCTCGATGCGGTGGGTGATTCCGGTGATCGGATCGAAGATCAGGCTGCCTTCGGCCAAACACTTGTTCTTCACGACCTTGATCCGAGTCCTGTTCCCGACCGCGTCGGTCCCGTCCTTGAGCGTCTCGATCCGCCGAACGTCCAGCCGGACGGACGCGTAGAACTTCAGCGCCTTGCCACCCGTGGTGGTTTCGGGACTGTTGTGGACGATCACTCCGTCGGCCAGGTAGTTGTGTGAACCCTCCACCTCGATGTCGAAGCGATGCATCGAACGTGTCTTGGGCTTGACGTGGATGTCCAGAATCCGAGCCGGGACGGGTCGGATGGTCGGCGCGACGAAATCCGGCTCGACGGCGAACTGACCGCGCAGTCGCGGCAGCAGCTTGTAGTCCATCGACGGGTGGACATAGGGAGCCACGATTTCCTGGAATCGCGCAGAGGCGGCGGTGCTAAAGGTCAGAACTGCCTGGCCCCGCGCGCCGGCCCGCCGCCAGGTGACGTCGAGCCTGTGAGTGTCCCGGAGATAAGCGACCAGCCGGTCACGTGATCCCTCGGACATGGCTTCGAGGCCGAACTGCACCCGCCCGCTCCCGCCGGCGGTACGTGTCTGTACTCCCTTGGAGCGCATCGTGAAGCTGCCGTCGTCCATGTACCAGATCGCCAACGCGAGCGGAGTCAATGACTTCAAGTAGTCCCAGGACAGCGTCTTGCGACCATCCCCGAAGTAGACGGCGCGCTGCAGCTCACCTAGCTCGGCCAACGGGGTGAAGTCTGCGAAGACCGCACCCCGATGATCTGTGCGCCGAGAACAGTCGATATTGCCGAGCATTCCGACCTTCCAGTCGAGGTAAGTCGACTGGCGGGCGCCGTGTCCTAGCCGGAACCGGACACCGTTTCGATCCCGACGGTTCGGCGAGAGGTTTCCGTCGCCCATCAGCGAACCCAGGACAACCTGCCATTGCACCTCACTGAGCCAGTGTGTCTCGGCGGCCATGACCCGATCACCGGACATCAACTCGCCGGCCTGTCGCCATCCACCTGGCGTCCGGATCTGGTGGTTGGCTGTCGCTGCGAACTGCGAGCGGCCGTTACCGCCGGACTTCTCGACGGTGAACTGGAGGAACTCATCGGTGACGCCGTTGTCGAACCAGTTCAAGACCTTGCGTGGAACGATCTTGTCTTCCACGGGGTCGTAGGCCAGCACCTCAACCGGCAGTTTCTGGTTGACGATCTTGCCGATCTTCTCCGTCGTACCGTCCGCGAGACACACCCGAGTGCCGTAAGAAAGACATCCGAACATCACGCCTATTTTTTCCCTGAGCTGGTTGATGAAGATCAGGGTCGTACCCGAATTGCTCAGTGCGCCAGTCAGTTTGCGCAACGCCTGACTCATCAGCCGGGCCTGTAGACCCACGTGACTGTCGCCCATCTCGCCCTCGATCTCGGCGCGGGGCACGAGCGCGGCGACCGAGTCGATGACCACGATGTCCAGCGCGCCGGAGCGGACCAGCATGTCGGTGATCTCGAGAGCCTGCTCACCGGTGTCGGGCTGGGAGACCAGCAGAGCATCGGTGTCCACACCTAATGCCTTGGCATAGTCCGGATCCAGGGCATGTTCGGCGTCGATGAATGCGGCAATGCCGCCGCCGGCCTGAGCACTGGCCACCGCGTGAAGCGCAACCGTGGTGTTGTGCGAGAGGACTCCGTTGGCGACGAAGCTGT
>JALZIL010000330.1 GCA_030860305.1 Actinomycetota bacterium | reverse complement strand
CTGTTGTTGCTGGACTGGCAGCTCGCGCTCGCATCGCTGGTGCTCGCCCCGCTGTTCTGGGGAACCGCGCGCTTCTACGCCGGCCGGCTCAAGCGGGCATCACGGGAGAAGCGCCGGCGTACCGGTTCGTTGTCCTCGATCGCCGAGGAATCACTGTCCTCGGCCGCACTGGTCCAGAGCCACGACCTGCAGGCCCAGGAGGCCGACCGGTTCCGGTCCCAGGCCGATGGCGTGTACGAGGCAGAACTGGCCGCCGCCAAGCTGCGTGGCCTTTACCCCGTCGTGGTCCACCTCTTCGAACTGGCCGGCATGCTCGCCGCCATCCTCCTGGGCGCCTGGGCGATGGCCGACGGACGGCTGACTCTCGGTGGGTTGCTGGCCTTTCTGGCCTATCTGGGCATGCTCTACCGCCCCGTGCAGGAACTCGGCGATATCGTCGGCCTGATCTTCTCCGCCTCCGCCGGGGCCGAGCGCGTGCTCGAACTCCTGGACACTCCGGCCGGGATCACCGAACGGCCCGGCGCTCGCGGTCTGCATAGGGTCCGCGGGCGGCTCGACCTCGAGTCGGTCAGCTACCGCTATCCCGAGGCTCCGCTCCCGACGTTGCACAACGCCAACCTACGAGTCCATCCGGGTGAGGTAGTGGCGCTGCTCGGGCCGAGCGGCGTCGGCAAGTCCACCGTGGCCAAGCTGCTCTCCCGGCTGATCGATCCGGAAGCGGGTGCCGTCCGCCTGGACGGACACGACGTACGGGACCTGCGATTGAGTACGGTGCGCAACGCGATCGGTGTCGTCCTCCAGGAGACGCTGGTCTTCGATGCCAGCATCCGCGACAACCTGCTGCTCGGACGGCCTACGGCCACCGAAGTCGAGCTGATCTGGGCGCTCGGACAAGTCGACGCCCTCGACTTCGTCCACGCACTTCCCGATGGCCTGGATGCCCGTATCGGCCAGAAGGGCCGATCGCTGTCCGGCGGGCAACGCCAACGCATCGCGCTGGCGCGCACCCTGCTGCGGAACTCTCCGGTGCTGGTCTTGGACGAGCCGACCAACGGCTTGGACTCGGCCACTGCCGGCCGGGTCCTGCCGCGGCTGCTGGCCGGTCGCACCGTCGTGCTGATCACTCATGACCCCGAGGTAGCTGCGCTGGCCAACCGCACGCTGCACATCGAAGGCGGGCAGATAACTGGCGGGCAGACAAGTGGCAGGCGCCCCAAAGGCCGGAACATCAACGGCGTCGCGGTCATCCGGTCAGCCGACGCCACCGCTGCGCGGGGGGCCGGCGGATGACGTCGGTCCCGGCACCGGTGGTGGCGCATCAGCCGTACCACGAACTCGCCCCTGGCGTGATCACCCTTGCCCTGCTGCACGAGGGGCACCGGATCAACGTCTACGACGCCTGGAGCGAGCCGCGCGGCTGCCGGGTCGTTGCCAAGGCGCTGCGGCCCGATCACGTCGATGATCTGAAAGGCGCCCGGCAGTTGCGCGCCGAGGGCCGGGTGCTCAGGACTCTCGACCACCCGCATATCGTGCGGTGGTACGAGACCATTCCCGGCTCCTCACCGGTTGTGGTCCTCGAGACCATCTCCGGTTTCACCCTGAGCGCGCTGCTGGACGAACATGACCGGTTACCGATCCTCGACGTACTGCATCTCGGGCTGCACCTCACCTCCGCGGTCGGTTACCTGCACAGCAAGGGGTGGCTGCACCTGGACCTGAAGCCGTCCAATGTGGTGGCGGACGCCGGCCGGGCCAAGCTGATCGACCTGTCGATCGCCCGGCGACCTGGCAAGGGTGTGCCCGGGGCCGGCACCCGTGGTTACCTCGCCCCGGAACAGGCCCTTGGGCAGCAGCTCACCGCGGCGACCGATGTCTGGGGGATCGGCGGCGTGCTGTACGAGTCCATCGTCGGCGAACCGGCGGTGCCCCATGAGGGCGGCACGTCCACTCGGACCGGTCAGCGTCCGGGTCACCTGATCGCGGTGCCCGCCCGGCTGAAGACGCGGCGGCAGGTGCCGCCCGCGGTGGTAGCGCTGATCGATGCAACTCTACGAATCGATCCGGCGCAGCGCCCCACGATCGGCCAGTGTGCGACGGTGCTTGCCGAGGCGTTGGGCGTCAGCCCGATCCCGCACGTTCTCCGGAGAAAGTAACCCCAGGCGGCCAGCAGACCGCACATTCTCCGGAGAAAGT
>JALZIL010000407.1 GCA_030860305.1 Actinomycetota bacterium | reverse complement strand
CAGCACCTGCGCGAGAAGATCTCCCACTTCGACCACGAGCGCATCCCGGAGCGGGCGGTGCACGCCCGGGGCACCGGCGCACACGGGGTCTTCCGGTCGTACGGATCGGCGTCCTCGGTGACGAAGGCGGACTTCCTCGCCCCCGATCGGGAGACACCGGTGTTCGTCCGGTTCTCGACCGTGCTCGGCTCGCGCGGCGCTGCCGACACGGCTCGCGACGTCCGCGGCTTCGCGGTGAAGTTTTACACGCAGGAGGGCAACTGGGACCTGGTCGGCAACAATATGCCGATCTTCTTCATCCAGGACGGCATCAAGTTCCCCGACCTGGTGCACGCGGCCAAACCGCAACCCGACCGCGAGATCCCGCAGGCGGCGACCGCGCACGACACGTTCTGGGACTTTGTCGGGCTGCACACCGAGGCGATGCACCAGGTCATCTGGGCGATGTCGGACCGGGGGCTGCCCCGGTCGTACCGCACGATGGAGGGTTTCGGCATCCACACCTTCCGGCTGGTCGACTCCGAGGGCGCAACCACACTGGCGAAGTTCCACTGGAAGCCGGCCGCCGGGGTCCACTCGCTGCTGTGGGAGGAGGCGCAGCTCGCGGCCGGGACCGACCCCGACTTCCATCGACGCGATCTCGCCGACGCCATCGAGGCGGGCGCCTTCCCGGAGTGGGAGCTCGGCCTGCAACTGCTGCCGGACACCCCGGAGGAGACCTTCGAGGGCATCGACCTGCTCGATCCGACCAAGCTGGTGCCCGAGGAGCTCGCGCCGGTGCAGCTGGTCGGCCGGTTGACGCTGGACCGCAACCCCACGAACTTCTTCGCCGAGACCGAGCAGGTCGCGTTCTGCACCTCCCACCTGGTGCCCGGCATCGGTTTCACCAACGACCCGCTGCTGCAGGCGCGCAACTTCTCCTACCAGGACACCCAGCTCACCCGGCTCGGCGGGCCGAACTTCAACCAGATCCCGATCAACCGGCCGCACGTGCCGGTCGATGACAACCTGCGTGACGGGTTCGGGCAGATGGCCGTGCACCAGGGCGTGACGCCCTATCTGCCCAACAAGCTGGACGACTGCCACCCACGGATCGCGGCCGAGCCCGAGGGCGGCTACGTGACGGTGCCGACAGCCGTGTCCGGACAGAAGGTACGCGGGTTGCCCGCCTCGTTCGACGATCACTTCTCCCAGGCCCGGATGTTCTGGCTCAGCATGACCACGGTGGAGCAGGACCACATCGTCGAGGCCTACACCTTCGAGCTCGGAAAGTGTCTCGAGGAACCGGTCAAGCTGACGATGCTCGGCAACCTTGCCAAGATCGACGGGAAACTGTGCTCGCGAGTCGCTGCGGGTCTGGGCCTGCCGGTGCCCGAGGGGGAGCCGGCTGCGGACGTCACGCCGTCGCCGATCCTGTCGCAGATCGTGACGAAGCCCGGCCCGATCCTCGGACGGATCGTGGGTGTCGTGGCCGGGCCGGGAGCTGATCTCGCCGGCATCGCCGGGTTGCGCAAGGCACTGAAGGCCGAGGGGGCGCAGGTGAAGGTCCTCGCGGCGCAGGGCGGAGTGCTCGGCAAGGGCAAGAAGACCGAGATCGTGGAGCGGACACTGCTGACCACCCGGTCCATCGAGTACGACGCCGTGCTCGTCGCCGGAGGCACGGCTGGGCTGCGGGATCCGCGCCTGACGGTGCTGTTGCAGGAGGCGTTCCGGCACTGCAAGGTTCTCGGTGCCTGGGGGGACGGCGTCCAGGTGCTCGAGGACGCAGGCATCGACACCACGGCTCCCGGGGTGCTGCTCGCCGACGCCGCCGGTGCCGCGCTGGCCCGCGAACTCGTCCCCGCGCTGGGCAGGCACCGGGTGTGGGAGCGTGTCGGCGCCGCCAGCGACTGAGGGAGGGCGGTTCCTGGGCCCTTGCGCGTGTCGTTGCCTACGAGGTGTCGAGCCGGCGCAGCACCCGGGCCGGGCTCCCTATGGCCAGGACGTTCGCCGGCAGGTCTCGCGTGACGACCGATCCGGCTCCGACGACGGTGCCCGCACCGATGGTGACGCCGGGGCAGACGATCACGCCGCCAGCCAGCCAGACGTTGTCGCCGATGGTGACCGGCAGAGCCGATTCCCACTTTTCCTGGCGCGGTCCTGGCTCCAGCGGGTGTATGGGGGTCAACAGCTGCACCCTGGGACCGATCTGCACGTCGTTGCCGATGGTGATCACAGCGACGTCAAGCGCCACCAGCCCGACGTTGACGAAGGTCCCGGTCCCGATGTGGATCTGGTAGCCGTAGTCGCAGTAGAAGGGCGCCCGCACCTCGGTGCCCTCACCGAGCGATCCAAGCAGCTCGTGCAGGATGCGGCGACGGGCCTCCGGGTCGGCGGCGGATGAGGCGTTTAGGACTCCATCAGGGCGGTCGCCCGTCTGCTCTCCTCCTTCAGGACTGGATCGTCGGCGAGGTACAGGTCACCGGCGAGCATCCGCTCGCGCATGCTGCGCGGGTCGCTCGAGCTTCCCTTCGGCGCAGGCACGGCACGGACCCTAAGGGTCTGGCGCCGGTTATCCGGTGTCGTCGAGGGGTGGCAGGTGGTGCCGTCCGGGATGGTCGGTGGGACGGTGCGCTTGGGGCGGCGGTGGTAGACGCCGTGGCTGGGGCTGATCCAGCGGATGGTGCCGTCGGCCGGGAGGCTGGTGTGCCAGCCGGTGTGTTTGGCGCGGTGCCAGCGGCGGCTGGTGTTCTGCAGGTTCTGCTCGCTGGTGGCACCGAGCGGGTAGGGCAGCCGGTGGTCGCGGTCGCAGGCTTTGGCGGGGGTGCTGTCGCCGGGGAAGTGCTGGTGAGATCACGTAGGTCGACCAGCCGGCCGAGGGCGTCGGAGGGGACGTAGCCATCGGTCGTCAGGTCGGTCCTGAGGCCGCCGCTGGTCGCCATC
>JALZIL010000388.1 GCA_030860305.1 Actinomycetota bacterium | reverse complement strand
GACGACGTCAGACGATGGCCCCTCGATGCCCGCGTCCTCGTGTCGGACCGGCGGCGGCGGCAGGTCGTCGACGTAGAACAGCTCCTGATGCACCCGTGCGTCGTCGACCCCGAACTCCTCGAGTACGGCCTGCGCGTCGGTCACCATCCCGAACGGCCCGCACAGCCACCAGTGATCCACCGAGGCCACATCGACCAAGGCGGGCAACAACTCTCGGAGTTTCGCGGCGTCCAGTCGCCCGGAGAACAGCTCGGCCTCCCGCGGCTCTCGGGAAAGCACGTGTACAAGGTCCAGCCGGGTGTTGTGGGCATCCTTGAGATCGGCCAGGTCCTCGGCGAACATCACCGTGTCCGTACGGCGGTTCCCGTACAGCAGCGTCACCTGGCTGTCCGGGTTAGTGAGCACGGACGCAGCGATCGAGAGCACCGGGGTGATGCCCGAGCCCGCCGCGATGAGGACGTGATGACTGGCCGTCGACACGTCCGGTGTGAATCGGCCGGTCGGCGGCAGTACCTCGATCTCGTCGCCCGCCCTGACGTCGCGGGCGAGCCAGGTGGAGAACTGCCCGTCCGGGACCTCCCGTATGCCGACCCGAGGTGGCTGTCCGGCCGGCGCGCAGATCGAGTACGACCGGCGCTCCTCCTGGCCGTTGATGACTCGGCGCAGGGTCAGCGACTGCCCGGGCAGGAAGTCGTAGAGGTCAGCCAAGTCCGCTGGCACCTCGAAGGTCACGGCAACCGCGTCATCGGTCAGTCGCTCGACTTCGGCGACCCGCAGGGTACGGAATTCCGCCCGGGGCCGGGACTTGATCGCAGCCACTTCCTCCGGCTCGACGACCGCCGGCGTCGTGGGCGCAGCGCTCACCATCGCCTAGCCCCTCTGGAGTGAAGGACGCCTTGTATCAAACCTATTGGCACAAGGGGTCCTTCACTCCGAGCGGAGTGGCGACAAGTGAACCGCGGGTGAACGGCTGGAACGGCACCGGCTCAGATCTCCTTGATGTGCTCGAACGGCTCCAAGCAGGATCGGCAGCGCCACAGCGACTTGCAGGCGGTGGAGCTGAACCGGGACTGCTCCTCGGTCCGGGCCGATCCACACTGCGGGCAGCGAACCACCCGAACCGGCCCGCCGAGGTCGAGCTGGACCGGACCGGCCGCTCGAACCGGCGCGGTATGCGGCGGTGAGATTCCGGCCCTGGCCAGCTTGACCCGGCCAGCCGCGCTGATCCAGTTTGTGGTCCAAGCGGGCTCGAGCACCGTACGCACCTCTACGTCGTGATAGCCCGCATCCCGCAACGCGCGGCGGAGATCATCTCGCATGGCATCCATCGCCGGGCAGCCGCTGTAGGTCGGCGTGATGGAGACGACAACCGTCCCTTTGGGCGTGATCCAGACATCGCGCAGCACACCGAGGTCGGCCAGCGTCAGCATCGGCAACTCGGGATCGGTCACCGATTCGGCGACCGTACGCACATCCGGCAGTGCCTTGTGAGCCGTGGTCACCAGGTCGCCTCGCGGTGCGCTCGGGCCAGCCCCTGCAGTTCATCGAGCAATCCGGTCAGGCTCTCGCCGTGTCGACCATCGCGGCCTTCCCCCGGAGCGGAAACCGCATCCGGAGTCGACGCCGACGTGGCAGGCTCCGGAGTAGACTCGAGCGTCGCGGCCGAAAGTACCTGATCGACAACGGAATCGAACTCCACCCGCAGTGTCGAAGGGTCAACACCCACGCCGGCGTCGGCGAGGCGCAGCTCGATCGGGTGCGGAACGAACAGTTCGGCGACGTACGGCCACACCGCGGCCAGTCCGCCGGCTGCGCGTCGGTGCGACTCGTTCGTACCGTCGCCGAGTCGCAGCATCCACCGAGCCGCATAGTCGCGGTGGTAGGTCACCTCTTTGACGCCCTTGGCGGCGATCGCGGCCAGCACCGGGTCCCTGGATGTACGGAGCTGATCGAGCAACGCCAACCGGTAGGTCGAGAACACGAGCAGCCGGGCGAGGGCGTGCCCGAAGTCACCGTTCTCCAGCTCAACCAGCGCAACGTTGCGGAACTCCGACGCATGACGGAAGTAGGCGTAGGCGTCCTCGTCCCGCCCGCTGCCGTCGGCTTTTCCAGCCCGTGCCAACAACAGCCGCGCCTGGCCCAACAGATCCAGGGCGATGTTGGCGACCGCCACGTCATCCTCGAGCTCCGGTGCCCAGGACACCCACTCCTGCAACCGGTGGGACAGGATCAGCGCGTCGTCACCGAGCATCAAGCAGTACGCGGCGAGGTCGTCACCGTCCACTCCGGACGGTACGGATACGTCGACACCAGCGAGCG
>JALZIL010000375.1 GCA_030860305.1 Actinomycetota bacterium | reverse complement strand
TCATCGGCCGAGACCGTGATCACGTGGTGGTCCATCTCCACGACACCGGCAGTCGCGGGGGCGACCGAGTGGGTGACCGGGTGAGAGAGGTACTGGCGGACCAGCTTGTCCACGTCACCGTCGAGGGTGGCCGAGAACAGCAGCCGCTGCCCACCGGGCCGTACCTGGTCGAGCAGCTTGCGGACCTGGGGCAGGAAGCCCATGTCGGCCATGTGGTCGGCCTCGTCGAGGATCGCGATGGAGACGTCGCCGAGTTCGCAGGCGCGTTGATTGATCAGGTCGTTGAGCCGCCCGGGGGTGGCAACGAGCAGGTCGACGCCGCGTCGAAGTCCGTCGATCTGCCGCCCGAAAGGCATGCCGCCGACGACATTACGGACACACAGGCCGAGCGTGGTGGCGTACGGCTCGAGGGCCTCGCACACCTGCATGGCGAGTTCGCGGGTCGGTACGAGAACGAGGGCGCGGGGTCGCTTAGGGGCGGTGCTGCCCTGGGTGAGCCGGACCAGGGTCGGCAGGCCGAAGGCCAGGGTCTTCCCGGAGCCGGTCTGGCCACGGCCGAGTACATCCTTGCCGGCCAGAATGTCCGGGATGGTCGCGGTCTGGATGGGGAACGGGTCGGTGATCCCACGGCGGTGCAGCGTGGTCACGAGGTTTTCGGGGAGCCCGAGGTCGGCGAAACTCGGCTGAGCCGCGATCGAAGGGGCGGCGCGGACACGCGCAGGGACACGCGCAGGGACAGGGTGGAACTGAGACAAAGTAGTAGTCCTCCAGGACGGATGGCACGTCACTGGCGATCCACGCTGCCAGCGTTAGCGGCAGTGGGCGAAACGAAAAGGACGAGCCCAGCGCAAGGTGCGCTGTGGCGAAGCATCGGAGCGGTGACTGTTGAAGCGAGAACTCTCGAATCACGCCCGACCGGCTCGCGGCGATGCGCGAGCCACATGATCCACGGTACGGCACGGCACCGCGAAACACGTGCCGGGGCCGCGCGGGGCCCGGTGACCCTGCGCACATGCCACCCCGTTCCCTTTCCGCGGTTATGCGCATAACCGTCGATCCGGGACCCGATTTCCCGCGGTTATGCGCATAACCGCAGGTGGGGCGTGCCGCCACGTCAGCCGAAGCTCACGCCTTGGGCCAGCGTGAGTTCGGTCGAGTAGTTGACGGTGTTCGTCGCCCGGCGCATGTACGCCCGCCAGGCATCCGACCCGGACTCCCGACCACCGCCGGTGCTCTTCTCGCCGCCGAAGGCCCCGCCGATCTCCGCACCCGATGTCCCGATGTTGACGTTCACGATGCCGCAGTCCGAACCATCGGCGGCCATGAACTGTTCGGCCTCGCGCTGATCGCGGGTGAAGATCGCCGACGACAAGCCTTGCGGTACACCGTTGTGCAGCTCGATCGCCTCGGCGAAGTCGGCATAGGTCAGCACGTACAGGATCGGGGCGAAGGTCTCGGTACGGACGATCTCGGTCTGGGCGGGCATCGTGACGAGCGCCGGCTCGGCGTAGGTCGCGGCGGAATACCCGTCGACCTCACGCCGCCTACCGCCGCTCACGATCTCACCGCCATCGGCCACCGCCTGCTCCAGCGCCGCAACCATCCGGTCATATGCGCGCTCGTCGATCAGCGGCCCGACCAGCGTCCCGTCCGTCAGTGGGTCACCGACGACGAGCCCCGCGTACGCGCGTGCGATCCGCTCGGTCAGGTCATCGACGACGGACTCGTGCACGATCACCCGACGCATCGTCGTACAGCGTTGCCCGGCCGTACCCGCAGCGGCAAACACGATGCCTTGCACGGCGATGTCGAGATCCGCCGATGCGGTGACGACGGCGGCGTTGTTGCCGCCGAGTTCGAGCAGCGCCCGGCCGAATCGAGCCGCAACGCGTGGCCCGACCGCAGCGCCCATCCGCTCGGAACCGGTCGCGCTGAGCAGGGCGACGTCCGGGCTGTCGACCAGTTCCGCACCCGCCTCGGCGTCGGCGACCACCAGGACGTTCAGGTTCTCCGGGGCACCGCACTCGGCCGCCGCGCGGTCCAGCAGGGCCGAGCAGGCTGCCGCGGTCAGCGGCGCCAGCGGCGAGGGCTTCCAGACCACGGTGTCTCCGCAGACCAGGGCCAGCGCGGTGTTCCAGGACCAGACCGCGGCGGGGAAGTTGAATGCGGATATCACGCCGACCACCCCGAGCGGGTGCCAGGTCTCCATCAGCCGGTGTCCTGGGCGTTCCGACGGCATCGTGCGGCCGTCGAGTTGCCGGGACAGGCCGACCGCGAAGTCGCAGATGTCGACCATCTCCTGCACCTCGCCCAGCGCCTCGGAGGAGATCTTGCCGACCTCGATGCTGATCAACTCAGCGATGTCGGCCTTGTGCTCGGCCAACAACGCGCCGAGCCGCTTGACCATTGCACCGCGTACGGGCGCGGGCACCATGCGCCACACCTCGAACGCCGTACGGGCCGCGGCGATCGCAGTCGACACGTCAATGGCCGACGCCTGCGGGTAGCCGAAGAGGTCCTCACCGGTGATCGGCGTACGGGCCTGAATGGTCGCCGCGGATGCTGCCGGCAGAGCAACTCCGCATCGGTCTAGGGCGCGCCAGGCGCGGGTGCGCAGCTGCTCGGTCGAGGTGACCGACAGGGCCGAGGGAGGCGAGGGAGTCATTGGCGTCATCCTCACACCCCGACGAATGGTGAGGCCCAAAACTGTATTGCCTCAGCAAGGATAACAAGTATGATAGCCGGTATGCTAACGGATAAGGACGATCTCACATGAGCGTGCGGCACGCCCTGCTGGCTCTATTGAGCGAGGGGCCGAAGTACGGGCTGCAACTGCGCCACGAGTTCGAGGCACGCACCGGTGAGGTGTGGCCGCTCAACGTGGGGCAGGTATACATGACGCTTCAGCGCTTGGAGCGGGATGGCCTGGTCGAATCCGATGACGCAGGCGAGGACGGCCCGCAGAAGGGCTATCGGGTCACCGAAACCGGCCGCCTCGAACTGGCCCGCTGGCTCGGGCCGCCCGCTGATACCGGTGTGCCGCCCCGCGACGAGCTGGTCATCAAGGTGCTGATTGCCCTCCGGGTGCCCGGCGTCGACGTACCCGAACTGATTCAGGGGCATCGTCGCCGGCTGGTCGGGATGATGCAGTACTTCACTCGCCTCAAAGAGGATGCGCGCGAAGACGAGATCGGATTGCTGGTCGTCGCAGACGCGGAGATCTATCGGCTGGACGCGGTCATCCGGTGGCTCGATACGGCCGAAGCACGGCTGCGCAACCTGCCGGCCCGCGAACCTGCGCCCCAGCAACCTTCAGTGGCACCGCGGCGGCGTCGGGCAGGTGTGCACCGATGAGCGCGGTGCTGGAGTTGCATCAGGTGTCCAAGTCCTACGGCGCGGGACACACGCTCGTCGATGCCCTCGTCGAGGTCAATCTGGCGGTGCGCGTCGGCGAACTCGTGGCCATCATGGGACCCAGCGGATCCGGCAAGAGCACCCTGCTGACGATCGCCGGAACACTGGAGGACGCCACGTCGGGTCGCGTCCTGGTAGGCGGTACGGACGTCTCGAACATGTCCGCTAACGAGCGTGCCCGGATGCGACGTCGGTTCATCGGTTATGTCTTCCAGTCGTTCAACTTGCTGGCCGGCCTGACCGCCACGGAGAACGTGTCTCTTCCGCTCGAGCTCGACGGCACCCGCGCAAGCACGGCGCGGGCGCTCGCTCGGGAGGCACTGGAGGGCCTCGGCCTCACCGATCGCGCCGAGCACTATCCAGATGAGCTGTCCGGGGGTGAATCCCAACGGGTCGCGATCGCTCGAGCGGTCGTTGGCGAGCGCCGCCTCGTCCTGGCCGACGAGCCGACCGGCGCGCTCGACTCGCTCCACGGCGAGGAGGTGATGCGCCTGCTGCGGTCGGCCTGCAAGGGTGGCGTGGCCGGGGTGGTCGTGACCCACGACGCACAGCTGGCTTCGTGGGCTGATCGTGTTGTGTTCGTACGAGACGGCCGAATAGTCGACCAGACGGCACCGCCCAGAAGGTCAGCGCGGCTGGTCGTACCAGGCCTTGACCGATGAGCCGCGACCGATGAAACCGGCCGGGCAACGCCTGCCCCGTCGCGACGCAGTCGGCGATGGCGATGGCGGGCGTCCCGCTCGTCGGGCGATGGTGCGCTGGGCGTGGCGCCTTTTCCGGCGCGAGTGGCGAGAGCAGGTTCTGGTCTTGGCCTTGCTCACCCTCGCGGTCGCAGCCTCGGTCTGCGGCGCGGCGGCCGCCTACAACCTGGCGCCCGCTGCGGGCAACGCGGAGTTCGGGTCGGCCAGCCACTCCATCTCGTTCGACGAGCCCGATCCCCGGGCAATCGAATCCGTCGTCGACAGCGCAGAGCAGCAGTTCGGCACCATCGATGTGATCCAGCGCCGGTTCGTGACGCTCCCGGGTCTGTTCGACCCCGTGGAATTGCGGGAGCAGAGCCCGGACGGGCCGTATAGCGCTCCGATGCTTGCCCTGCTCGCCGGCCGCTATCCCAGTGCGGCTGGTGAGGTGGCGGTCACCGATGCCGCCGCCGAGACGTTGCAGGTCGACGTTGGCACGACCTTGGCTCTCGATGACTCCACCTGGTCGGTCGTCGGAACTGTCGAGAACCCCAGCTACTTCGACGACGACTTCGTACTGCTCGCTCCCACGATGGACCGGCAGGCGGACTCGGTGACCATCCTGGTCGAGGGGGATCACGCCCAGGTGAACTCCTTCCAGGGGCCGGACGGGCTCTCGACGACGATCGCTGGGCGGGCCGGCAACGAGAACCTTGCAGCCGCAGGGGGCGTGTTGGCTGCGTCCACGGTCCTCCTGATGCTCGTGGCCCTCATCGCCGGAGCCGGCTTCGTCGTTCTGGCGCAACGTCGCTTACGTCAACTGGGTCTGCTGGCTGCCATCGGCGCAACCGAGCGGCATCTGCGTGTAGTGGTGCTCGCCAACGGCGCCGTTGTAGGCGCAGTGGCGGCCGTCGTCGGCATTGCCATCGCGCTAGCGACCTGGATCGCGATGGTCGCAACGCTGGAGACGGTGGTCAGGCACCGAATCGAGACATTCGACGTGCCGTGGTGGCTGATCGGGACGGGCCTTGTCCTGGCCGTCGTGACCGCGACCGGAGCAGCATGGCTACCGGCCAAAGCCATTGCCCGCACACCGGTCGTGAGCGCCCTATCCGGGCGACCACCCAAGCCGCAATCCAAGCAACGCTCCGCAGTCGTTGCCGCCCTGCTCCTGGCCACCGGGATCGTCTGCGTCGCCCTTGGAAGCGATCCCTTCCAGAGCTGGATCAACAGCGTGCTCCTCGTCGTCGGCACCGCTGCGCTGATCCTCGGGATCCTCTTCGCCAGCCCGCTCGCGATTCAGGCACTAGCCCTCCTACGAGGTCGATTCTCGGTCGCGGTTCGCCTTGCCCTCGGGGACCTCAACCGTTACCGATCCCGGTCCGGCGCCGCTCTGGCCGCCATCAGCCTGGTCCTCGCCATAGCCGCTGCCATCGTCATCTCCAGCTCAGCGGCGCTCTTCGCTTCGGCAGCAGAAGGCAACCTGTCGAGTCAGCAGCTACTGATCAGGATTGGTGAGATCCCCGACGCTGGCGACGTCACCCCCCTCCCGGAGCGCACGCTGGGCGAGGTCGAGAGGCTGGATGAACGCGTCCAGGAGATCGCGACCCTGCTCGACCCAGCCGCGGTGATCCCGCTCGACGTCGCCGTGGGACCAGCGATGGAAGGCCTCGCGGGGGTGCCGGCCATCGTGCTCACCGAGGAGGTCGACGTCGCGGACGGGTCGGCGCATCGCATTCTCAGCTATCTCTACGTGGCCGGGGACGAGATGCTCGAGCACTACGGGGTCGCCCTCGAGGCACTGCCTCCGCGGACCGAGATTCTCACCACCGAGACCGGCGAGCTCTGGTATCAGCCCATTGAACCCGAGCTCGTGCGGAACGCGATGCCGCTCACGCTGGCCTACTCCTCCCTCCCGGGCTCGTTCATCACACCCGGCGCCCTGCAACGACGTGATTGGTCAGCAAGTCGGGCCGCGTGGCTGGTCGAAACGACTTCAGCCGTCACCGAGGAGCAGTTCGCCAGCGCGCGTGCTCTCGCAGCGAGCGCGGGGATGACGATCGAGATTCGACACAACCAGGCGAACCTGGAGGCGCTGCGAACCGGTGCGACGGCCGCGGGTGTCCTTGTGGCGCTCGGCGTCATGGCGATGACAATTGGACTGATCCGAAGTGAGACTGCGGCCGATCTGCGCATCCTCAGCGCGGCCGGCGCGACCAGCCGTCATCGCCGCACGCTCACGGCGGCAACCGCCGGTGGACTCGCCCTCCTCGGCGCCGTGCTCGGCACCGGCGGTGCCTACCTGGGTTTCGGCGCTGTCTATCTCAACGACCTCGACGCACTGAGCCCGATCCCTATCCAGCACCTGCTTGGCATCGCGATCGGCCTGCCTCTGGTCGCCGCCGTGGGGGGCTGGCTCTTGGGCGGGCGGGAGTCGAGGGGTCGTCTTTCGGAATAGGCCTCCCGGCGTGCGTGCTGTCAGTCGGCCAATGGCAGGCGCCGACCGAAGCACCCAGCGTCGTGCCAAGCGCGCTAGCCTCAGGCCATGGTCAGCGCCGACCAGAAGCAGTCCCTCCCGGCTGCCGATTGGACTCGTCTCGAGCAGTTGTACGAGCAGAAGGCCGCCCGGTTGCGCGATGCCGCGGAGCTCGGGGAAGACCGGGAGCTACCGCCGGATCTGACCCGGGACACGCTGCCGGTCCTGCTGCGGCGCTACTGCTGGCAGGAGCCGCTCGAACAGGTTCTCGAGCGCAGCCCGGAAGAGCTCTACGAAATCGCCGTCGGGCACTTCGCGATCGCGCAGACCCGTCCAGAAGGTGCGGTGATCGTCCGAGCCCGAACCATCAAGGACGACGACAAGAGCCCGCTGGCCGGGCGGACCATCGTCGAGGTCGTGGCCGACGACATGCCCTTCCTGGTCGACTCGGTCACCGCCGAGATCAGCCGCCAGGGCCGCGAACTGCTGGAGATGGTGCACCCGGTGCTGGTCGTCCGGCGAGACATCACCGGCGTCTTCCAGGAGCTGGTCAACACCTCGAAACCCAAGGACTGCCCCAGCGACGGGCTGGTCGAATCGTGGATGCACCTCGAGATCGCCGCCGAACCCGACGCCGCCGAATTGCGCGCGCTGGAAGGCGACCTGCGCCGGGTCCTGGCCGACGTACGACATGCGGTCGAGGACTGGGCGAAGATGCGGGCGACGGCCGTTCGCATAGCCCGCGAATTGGAGCACCGACCACCGCACGGGATCGACCAGGACGCGGTCGACGACGCGGCCGAACTGCTGCGCTGGCTGGCTGATGACAACTTCGTCTTTCTCGGCTACCGCGAGTACGAGCTCACCGACGCTGACGCCCTGGAGCCGGTCGCCGCAACCGGACTCGGCATCCTGCGCAGCGATGTGGACATGGCCTCGGCATCTAGGCCGCTGCCCGCGGCGGCCGCGGCCAAGGCCCGCGAACCCGAACTGCTGATCCTGACCAAGGCCGACTCTCGGTCGACCGTGCACCGTCCGGTCTACCTCGACTACATCGGGGTCAAGGCATTCGACGAGAACGGTGTCCCGACCAGCGAGCGCCGAATCCTGGGTCTGCTTCCGTCCGGTGCATACGTGGACAGCGTGACGACGATCCCGGTCGTACGCCGCAAGGTTGCCGAGGTGATGGCCCGATCCGGCCTGTCACCGAGCAGCCACTCCGGCAAGGATCTACTCGACATCCTGGAGAACTATCCGCGCGACGAACTCCTGCAGATCTCAGTCGGCGAGTTGTTGCCGATCGTGCTGGCCGTCCTGCACCTGCGCGAACGGCGCCAGACAAGACTGTTCCTGCGTCGCGACCCGTATGGCCGGTTCTTCTCGGCACTGCTCTATCTGCCCCGGGATCGCTACACGACCAATGTCCGGCTGGCCATGCAGGACATCTTGGTGGAGGCACTCGGCGGTGTCTCGGTGGAGTACACCGCGCACAGCACCGAGTCGATCCTGGCTCGGCTGCACTTCGTCGTACGTACGGCCAAGGGCGAGGGCCTGCCGGAGGTAGATGTCGCGGCACTCGAGGCCCGATTGGCCCGGGCAGCACGGAATTGGAGCGACGACCTGCTCGACGAACTGCTCGCCGCTTACGACGCTGGGCAGGCCCGCCGCCTGCACCGTACGTACGTCGGTGCTTTCTCCGATGGATATCAGGATGACTTTCCGGCTGCCGAGGCAGTGGCCGACATCGCCCGGCTGGAGACGCTGCACGGACGTGACGGGGCGATGGACCTGGCGCTGCGTACTCCGCGCGGGGCGGCGAAGGGGGAGCGGCGGTTCAAGGTCTATCGGATCGGGGCACCGATGACCCTGTCCTCGATCATGCCCCGCCTGCAGCACATGGGCATGACGGTGACCGACGAGCGGCCGTACGAAGTGCAATGCCTTGATGGACAACGGGTCTGGATATATGACTTCGGCCTGACGAGCCCGCTTCTGGCCTACGAGGAACCCCGACCGGAACTGCTGGCCAAGTACCGCGCCACCTTCCACGACGCCTTCGCCGCGATCTGGTCGGGCGAGGCCGAGGACGACGGGTTCAACGCCCTGGTCACTGCTGGCGACATCCCGTGGCGGCTGGTCGCCGTGCTACGCGCGTACGCCCGCTATCTGCGCCAGGGCGGCCTGACCTTCAGCCAGCTCTACATCGAGCAGGCGCTGGTCAACAACGTCGACATCGCCCGGCTGTTGGTGCGCCGCTTCGAGATTCGGTTCGACCCGGCCTATGCCGGCGATCGAGCGGCCGACGAGGAGAACGTGCGCCACCAGATCATCGAAGCGCTGGGTGCGGTGAACAGTCTCGACGAGGACCGCATCTTGTCCTCGTTGAGCCGAATCATCCACGCCACCCAGCGCACGAACTACTACCAGTCCACAGTGGATGATGACGGGAACAAGTCGAGCAAGAGCTATACCTCGTTCAAGTTCGATCCCAGCCAGGTCCCTGATCTACCCGAGCCCAAGCCGGCGCGCGAGATCTGGGTCTACTCACCGCGCGTCGAGGGCGTGCACCTGCGTTTCGGCGCGGTGGCACGCGGAGGACTGCGGTGGTCGGACCGTCGCGAGGATCTGCGTACCGAGATCCTCGGTCTGGTCAAGGCGCAGACGGTCAAGAACACCGTCATCGTGCCGACCGGTGCCAAGGGCGGATTCGTCGTACGCCGACCGGTCGACATGACGGATCGGGATGCGTGGCAGGCCGAAGGGATTGCCTGCTACCGGATCTTCATCGGCGCCCTGCTCGAGATCACCGACAACCTCGTTGCCGGAAAGGTGCAGCCACCTGCCGATGTCGTACGACATGACGACGACGACACCTATCTGGTCGTGGCCGCCGACAAGGGGACGGCCACGTTCTCCGACATCGCCAACGAGGTGGCCACCTCGTACGGGTTCTGGCTGGGCGACGCATTCGCCTCCGGCGGCTCGGTCGGCTATGACCACAAGGCGATGGGGATCACCGCGCGCGGGGCATGGGAGTCGGTGAAGCGGCACTTTCGGGAGATGGCGCACGACACGCAGACTCAGGACTTCACCGTCGTCGGTGTCGGTGACATGTCCGGCGACGTCTTCGGTAACGGCATGCTGCTCTCCGAGCACATCCAGCTCGTCGCGGCCTTCGACCACCGGCACATCTTTCTCGACCCCACGCCGGATGCTGCCGCCTCCTATGTCGAGCGCCGCCGGCTGTTCGATCTGCCGCGCTCGAGCTGGGCCGACTACCACGTCGAACTCATCAGCGAAGGCGGTGGCGTCTGGCCGCGTACGGCGAAGTCCATCCCGATCTCGGAGCACATCCGAGCGGCCCTGGGCATCGAGTCCCAGCCGGGCGACGAAGCAGGCGAGGACGGCGCAGGCAAGGTGGCCGACTCAATGACACCGGCCGAGCTGATGAAGGCGATCCTGCTCGCCCCGGCCGATCTACTCTGGAACGGCGGCATCGGTACCTACGTAAAGGCCTCCACCGAGAACCATCTCGACGTCGGCGACCGGGCTAATGATGCGATCCGGGTAGACGGAGCGGCCTTGCGTTGCAAGGTGATCGGTGAGGGCGGCAACCTGGGGTGTACGCAGTTGGGTCGGATCGAGTACGCGCTGGCCGGCGGCCGGATCAACACCGACGCGATCGACAACTCCGCCGGCGTGGACACCTCCGACCACGAGGTCAACATCAAGATCCTGCTCAACCGGGTACGCGACGACGGCCTGATCGACGACGCCGGGCGCAGCGTCCTGCTCGCCGAGATGACCGATGAGGTCGGCGCACTCGTCCTGGCCGACAACTACAACCAGAACGCCGCCCTGGCCAACGAGGCGATCTATGCAGCACAGATGCTCGACGTCGATCAGCGCTACATGCGCCACCTGGTCCGCCAAGGCAGGCTGAACCGCACCATCGAGTTCCTTCCGTCCGACCGCATCCTTGCCGAGCGCTTCCGCGATGGCGTCGGGCTGACCGGGCCGGAACTGTCAGTGCTGTTGGCCTACAGCAAGATCGAAATCGCAGATGTGCTGGTCGACTCCAAGCTTCCCGACGACGAGGCTGTGCATCACGTCCTTTACGACTACTTCCCGACCCGGCTGCAGGAGCTCTATCGCGATCAGATGGATGACCACCCGTTGCACCGGGAGATCGTGACGACCGGACTGGTCAACACAACGGTGAACATCGCAGGTATCACCGGCGTGTTCCGGCTCCAGGAGGAGTCCGGCGCCGCGCTCGATGACCTGGTCCGGGCCCATGTGGCGTCCTGCTCGATCTTCGGGGTGCAGGCTGTCTGGGCCCTGGCCGCGGAACTGGACAACGTCGTATCTGCCACGGTCCAGGCCACGATGCGCCTGGAGGCCACTCGGCTGGCGGAGCGCTCGACCCGGTGGCTCCTCCTGCACGCGGCCCAGCCGGTTGACATCGGCGAGGAGGTGTCCCGGTATCGCGACGGGGCGGCAGCGGTGATCGCCATGCTGCCCGAGCAGATGGGCGGCAACGACGTACGGGCCTACGCCGATCGACGTACCGAACTGGAGTCAGACGGGGTGCCGGCCGACCAAGCTGCGCGGATCGCCACGTTCCCCAAAGCGATTGCCGCACTTGACATCGTCAAGGTGGCGACCGAGCACCGGCACACGCTGCGTGAGGTCGCCGAGGTCTATCACTTCCTGGCCGAGGAACTGGCTTTGTCCGCGATGCTGGAACGGATCATCGCCCTTCCCCGGGGCGGCCGCTGGCAGGCGATTGCCCGAGCCACCCTGCGCGACGACTTCAACGCGCTGCACGCCGAGCTCACCGCCGACGTTCTGCAGTGCGG
>JALZIL010000343.1 GCA_030860305.1 Actinomycetota bacterium | reverse complement strand
GTGCCTGCGATCGCGCCAACCTGCGTGACACGATCACCGTGCCGTTCCTGATGGGCTGGGAGAACGTCACGGTCCGACCTGCCGCTTGGTACCTGAACCGCAAGGTCCCCGTGGCGATGGCGGTGGTGCGCACCAGCACCGAGAGACGCCCGTCGCGCACCCGGGCACGCTCGACCCTCATCTTCGCCGGCAGACGCGCCGACGAAACCGGGGGCCTGGGGATGATCCCTCCCGGCGGCGGTCCCGGTCGCGGCCGCACATCCGGATCCGGGTTCGGGCCGGTCACGCTGGTGTCCACGAGGACGAACCGGTCGACCGAATTCAAGCCGGCCGCCGACGCCTGGCTCGGTGCCCCGGCAGGCAACCCGGCCGGTGCGAGCAGCATGATGCCCGTCGCACGGCCTGCCAGCCCGCCCAGCAGGGCTGCGTCCATCGGCTTGGTTCCGTCGGCCGCGTACACGATGTTGCCCGGCAGACCACGCGCGAGCGATTCCCGTGCCACGTCTCTGGACGTCGCGAACCGGTCGGCGCCACCGAGACGCTTCCCGGGCGGCAAGCCCGTGCTCGAAGGCTCCCGAACGGACTCGCTCACCTGATCGGGCCCTCCGATGACCAGCGTCTCCTTGATGTTCAGCGCCTCGAGAGCGGTGAACGTCGCCTGCGGGACCTCGTTGGCGCCCACGAAGAGGATCGGCAGCCGGCGCGCGGCGGCCAGTCCTGCGGCCGCGACGGCATCGGGCCCCGCGGGGTTCGCGATCACCGCCGCGTCGAACGCCGGAGCGCCGGTATCCCGCTCCTGCGCGGTACGGCGGTCCATCTGCCTCGCGATGGCCGCGGCGGTCCCCGCCACGTCTCCCTCGCCGGCGAGACGGGTGATCTGACCCGGCTCGATGCCGGTTTCGGCAAGGTCCGTGCCGACCTGCGCAGACAGCTTCGCCGCGTCTCCGACGATAAAGGCGCCGGCAGGGTTGAGCCGGGACACTTCGGCCTTCACGCTGGCCGGCAGGCCGCCGGCCGGCGACAGGAGCACCGAGGTGAGGTTCGCCCGCGCCAGCACTCCGGCAGCCAGGGCACCCGCGACGTCATCCTGGTTGACGATCACCACTTTGGTGGCGTTCCTGGTGGCGAAGGTGCCGGACAGCGCGCCTTCGTTGCCGCCTCGATACGCGAGGTTCGACATCGCCACCGCACGCGAGACGGCGTCCGGCCGGTCGACCCGCGACTGCGGGTCGGCCCCCGACGCGTTCAAGTCGACCGTGGCCAGGTACGCGTCGAGGTTGTCCGAATCGGAGCTGCCCTCACGAGAATCCATCCATCCGACGACAAGCTTGTCGCCGACGGCCGCCGTCTGCGGCCCGTAGTCCCAGTAGGCGTTTGCGCGATAGTCGTAGCCGACGTCATTGTTCTGCGTGTGGTCGGAGATGCGGAGGTTGGGCGAGAACGTGCCGCCCGCGTCGTCCGAGTTGGCGTAGTAGGTGTCCCCGAGCCGAGAGTCGTCACAGGCCAGGTGCGTATGCACGCAGTCGCGCTCTCCGGGGCCCTGGTACCAGTGCCGCCGGTCCTGCCAGACGACGTCCACGCGTCCGTTCGGAGCGACGTCCACGTCAGGATGACGGGTCTGGACGGTCGGAGTGCCCGGGAAGACCGTTGTGTCGTTGATCTTCCTCGGCGCCGACCACGAAGCCCCGCTATTCGTCGAGCGCTGGAACCAGACGGAAGAGTCGGGGGCGATGAAGTGGTCCGCCCCGGCCAGGCCGGTCGGTCCGGGGTTGTTGCCCTGGCCGTACACGATGTAGAGGTTGTTGTTCCGCCGGTCCGCCGCCAGGCGCGGGTAGGTCGAGCCGGTCGAAGGCAGGGGAACGACGTGCGAGCTGGCCGCCCGGCCCTGGCTGTTGACCTGCGCGAGCGTCACCGGCGCACTGAACGCCGCCGCGGAGAGATCCGACCGGACACTCTGGAGGGTGCCGTTCGTCCCCGGGGTGCGCCACGCGATGCTGATCGAGTTGGCGTTGAGGGCCGGTGGGGTCAGGTCGGCGACGGCCACCCCCGGCGGGCTCGCGTCGACGCCTGCGGAGAAGCTCTGTCCGCCGTTGTTGGAGGCGGCCACCTTGGCCGACCCGCACACCGTCGTCACCGTCGCGGTCGTGCCGGGACACGGAGTACCGCTGTTGCGGGTGAGCACGCCCGTGGTCTCGCGGGAGGCCACGTAGACACGATCTGCCCCGTTTGCCCCCGCTGCCCGACTCACGGTGAGGGATGCTTGGGCGAAGTTCGGGCCCCCCGTCGTGCTCGAGGTCGACTCGCCTCCGGACAGCACCACGACACCGGGCTGCCAGGTGAGCCCGCCGTCCGTCGACTTGTAGAGCAGCGTCGAGTTGGCTTGGGGGCCGGTCGAGGAGACCCGGGGGGCGGCGGAGGTCGCGTAGACGTTCTGCCCGCTGCCGAACTCGATCGTCTGGGACGTCCGGCAGATCTGAGCGAAGGGAAGGCCGCCATCGGGCAGCGGGAGCACAGCCGCGTCGCTCCACGTCGCCCCGCCGTCGAGGCTGCGGGTACCTTCGCACTCCTGGGTCAACTTGTTCTCGTTGACCTCGACGATGTGCTGCGCGTTCGTCGGGTTGATGGCAAGGGCCACTTGGTCCTTGCCCCGGAAGGCGTTCGCATCCGAGGTGACCCGGAAGTTCTCGCTTACCCGGACTTCGGCCTGGGCGCCGGGCGTGAAGCCCAGCGCCCCGGCCGTCGCCGCAACCGCGGCAAGGCTCAGCTTGCGCTTCATGCGCAACACATCTCGAGTCATCGGTCGTGGTCTCCTTAGACGCCGAGCGTCATCGTCTGGTTCTTGCGACGCACAAGCACGGAGCCCGCCGCGAGAAGCGTCAGCGACAGAATCCCGCCGACAAGCAGGGTCTGCCCGTTGATGCCACCGTCGCCGGCAACCGACGCGGAGTTGCTGGGCGGACCGCTCTGCATGCTGCTCCACGGGGAAGCGGCCGCGGACTGCGAGGCGGCGCCGGCGATACGGAACGCGAAGCGCGCCGGGGAGCCCGCGCTGTTCGTGCCGTCGGCCTTGGTCTGCGTGCCGAGCAAGACGTAGTAGCCCGGAGCCATGTCCGCCGGCATCCGCACGCTGGTGGAGATCTTGCGGCCGTTCACGTCGACGTTCTCACGTATGACCCTGCCGTTGCGGGCCTTGAGGCGGAGCGTGACGAGACTGTGCCCCGCAACCGAACCCGCATGGGGGTCGCTGAAACCGTCGCCGGTGACCGTGACCGTCTGACCCGGCCGCATCACCTTGCTGTCCATCTTGAGCGTCGCAAGAGCCGCACACGCCCAGGCAGTCGATGCAACTCCGAGGGGGAGCATCGCTCCAACCATCAACAAAAGTCCAACTCTGCGCTTCATAAACCGCTCCTTCGTAGATCTGCCGAAAATAAGGTTTCGACACC
>JALZIL010000320.1 GCA_030860305.1 Actinomycetota bacterium | reverse complement strand
GTACGGCCCTGCAACAGCAAGGTGTTGCCAACGCAGAGCACGGCGCTGGTGGCCACGATCCGTTCTCCCATGATCGTCACCGCGTCCACCCCTGAGGCCCAGAGCGCGTTGACCACCGCCTGGACGTCGGACTGGTGGATGATGACGTCGTCGGGCCGGGCCCCGGCAGGCAACTCGCCGCCGGCCTCGCGGGGAGCATCGTCGAGGTTGATCGTCACTCCCTGGCCCTGCATGGCGGTCAGCCCGGCCGAGCTGGCGCCCAGTTCGGCAACGGCGCGGGCGATGGCAGCCCCGGCGTCGAGATCCTCGGCCCGGGCCAGCGCGGCCCCGGTCTGCTCCTGGAGTTCGGCCAGGGTGCGCGACTGCTGGTCGGTACGCCGTTGCTGGTCGTCGATCAGTCCGATCAGGCGGGTTTCGGGCCCGGCCCGAAGCGTCGTACCGCGTGCGGTGATGGCGGTCGTGGCGAACAGGAGTCCCATCAGGACGGCGCTGAACACGGCCAGGCCGCGCCACATCGACGTCCGACGCACTACTCCCCCTCCCCGGTCGTCATTCGCTGCACCGAGCCGGCTCCCCGCCCCCGCCGGATGCTCGCCTCTGCGCAACTACGCTAGTACGACGGCCCGCACTCCGATGGCGCGGCGCAGGAAAGGACGAACCCAGCGATGCCCAAGTCGAAGGTCCGCAAGAAGCCGGTCTACACACCGCCCGAGGACATTCTCCCCGGCGCTGCGGCGCGCGCCCGCGCCCGTCGGCCCAGTCCTCGGTGGTTCGCCCCGCTGATGCTCGGGTTGATGCTGATCGGCCTGCTGTGGATCGTGGTCTTCTATGTCGCCGGAGACAAGATAGGGATCATGAACTCGCTGGGTCCCTGGAACTTCGCCGTCGGCTTCGCCGCCATGGTCATCGGCCTGGCCATGAGCATGAAGTGGCGCTGAGCCGTCGCTCAGAACGACACCGTTGTAACTATCCCCAGGTGTGGACAGAGCTGGGGATAGCACGCGCAGCCTCGATCAAACCTCACTGTCGGTAGCCGATGCGAATCCACAGGTTTGTGGATGAAAGAGGTCAGCTGACCAACTCGAGGATCGTCGGGTTGGCCATCCCGCCGCCCTCGCACCGGCGCATGATGCGCTCCGGCGGTCAGCTCACTAGTTCGAGGATCGTCGCGTTGGCCATCCCGCCGCCTTCGCACATTGTCTGCAGGCCGTAGCGGATGCCGTAGCGGCGCATCCGGTGGATCAGGGTGGTCATCAGCCGGGCGCCCGAGCCGCCGAGCGGGTGCCCGAGCGCAATGGCCCCACCGGTTGGGTTGACCCGCTCGGGGTCGGCCCTGGTCTCGGCCAGCCAGGCCAACGGGACCGGGGCGAAGGCCTCGTTCACCTCGAACGTTCCGATGTCCTCGATGCCGAGCCCCGACCTGGCCAGCGCCTTCTCAGTTGCCGGGATGGGTGCGGTCAGCATGATCACCGGGTCGTCTCCGGCCAGCGCCGCGGTGTGCACCCGGACCAGCGGGGTGAGGCCGAGTTCGGCCGCCCTGTCCGGAGTCGTGACGAGCAGCGCCGCGCAGCCGTCGGAGATCTGCGAGGCGTTCCCCGCGCTGATCACCCCGTCCTCGGCGAACGGGGTCGGCAGGGTGCCGAGCTTCTCGATGGTGGATCCGCGCCGGATCCCCTCGTCCGCCTTGACCATCCCGGCCTCGGTCGGGATTGGCGCGATCTCGTCCTCGTACAGTCCGGCGTCCTGAGCGGCGGCGGCTTTGGCGTGCGACTCGATGCTGTAGGTGTCCAGTTGGGTACGGGACAGGCCCCAGCGCTGGGCCATCATCTCCGCGCCCACGCCCTGGTTCGGGAAGACGCCGTCGTAGCGCTGCAGGAACATCGGCCCCAGCGGCAGTCCGACATCCGTACCGATCCCGGCGCCCATCGGTACCCGGCTCATCACCTCGACCCCGCCGGCGACGACCACATCACACTGGCCGCTCATCACCGCGGCGGCGGCGAAGTGGACCGACTGCTGGGAGGAGCCGCACTGCCGGTCGATCGTCGTACCGGGCACCGATTCCGGCCAACCGGCGGCCAGGACCGCGTTGCGGCCGACGTTGAACGTCTGCTCGCCGACCTGGCTGACGCATCCCCAGATGACATCGTCCACGACCGCCGGGTCGATGCCACTGCGTTCGACCAACGCATTCAGGACGTGCGCGGACAGGTCCACCGGGTGTGTCCCGGCCAGACCTCCGCCCCGCTTTCCGACCGGACTACGTACGGCGGCGCAGATGACGGCGTCAGGCATGGCTTCAAGGGTAGGCCCGCACCTGAGAAACTGGCACCGTGAGCTCCCCGACGCCAGCGACACCTCCGCCTCCGCCGACGCCGACTGCATCGCTGAGTTGGGCGCCGCGACCGGGCGAGTCTGCCCTGGCCGTCGTGGCCGGCGCGGTCATGGCGGCCCTTGGATTCACGGTGGACCCGACCGGGCGATGGCTAGTGTGGGCGGCCGCGGGGCTGCTGTTCGGGATCGCCGTGGTGGACGTGGTCGTCCGGCCGAGACTGCAGGCCGACCCGTACGGCGTGACCGTACGAGCACTCAGCGGTGCTACCTCGGCGCCCTGGTCAGCGGTTGAGGTGAGCCTGCGCCAGCACCAGCGGTTCGGCCGCAGTGTCGCGACCGTCGAACTGGAGCTGCACGAGAAGCTGATCATCCTCGGTCGTCGCGAGCTCGGCGCTGACCCCGAACATGTCGCCCAGCAGCTGGACCGGCTGCGGGTCGGCCTGTAGCCCCCTGTTCCTGGACGTTATGCGCATAACGTGCAGATTTTCGGGCCGATTCCGGGACGTTATGCGCATAACGTCCAGGCGAGGGCCGAACCAAAGAGCTACGGCTGCGGTCAGCCGATGAGCAGGGCCGCGCCCAGGAGGGTCAGGGCGACGAGTACCGCGCCGAGTCCGATCAGACCGGCCACGATGGCCTGACTGCGCCGTTTGCCGTAGATGACGATCGCTCCCGCCACCACACCGAACAGGAAGCCACCGGCGTGCGCGGCCAGCGAGATCCCCGGCAGAAAACTGATGAAGACGTTGATCGCCAGGATCGCGAACAGCGATCGGAGATTCGCCTTGCGCTGATACAGCGCTACCCCGGTCGCCCCGAGCAGCCCGAAGATCGCTCCGGAGGCGCCTGCGACCGACGACAACGGGAACGCGAAGAAGAGCACCGCCACCGAGCCGCCGACCGCGGACAGGAAGTAGACCGCCGCAAAGCGGACCGAACCGAGGTACTGCTCGAGATCGCGGCCCAGGACGTACAGGCTGAACATGTTCACGGCCAGGTGAGTCAGCCCGTAGTGCAGAAACGCACCGGTCAGCATCCGCCACCACTGACCGTCGGCGACCAGGATCGGTGCGGTGGCGAAGTCGGCGAAGATCGGCGACAGGTAGTTGGCCATGATCTGGCCGCCGGCCGTGGCCACCGTGATCAGAAAGGCCAGTACGTTCGCGGCGATCAGCCCGGTCGTGATCGGACCGAGCCTGGCCACGGCCAGCCGAGCGGATGTCGTACGGCGGGGTTGCCTGATCGAGGCTCGCCCGGCCGCGACGCAGTCCGGGCACTGGAAGCCGACCGAAGCCGGGCGCATGCAGTCCGGGCAGATCGGCCGCTCGCACCGTACGCAGGAGATCTGGGTCGGCCGCTCCGGATGGCGGTAGCACGCCAGCGCCGGGCGTGCGGGGACGCTCATGATCGGTGCGCTTCGGTGGCTATCGCGGCGTACGGCGGGAGGAGGGCACTAAGCCGACCCGACCGTGACGGAGTTGATCACCACGTCCGTCACCGGCTTGTCTCCGCGTGAGGTGCGCGTGTTGTTGATCCCGGCGACCACCTCGCGGCTGGGCTCGTCGGTTACCTCGCCGAAGATCGTGTGCTTGCCCTGTAGCCATGGCGTGGGGATCGTCGTGATGAAGAACTGCGAGCCGTTCGTACCCGGTCCGGAGTTGGCCATCGCGAGTAGGTACGGCCGGTCGAAGGCGAGTTCTGGGTGGATCTCGTCGCCGAACTCGTAGCCCGGGCCGCCGAAACCCTTTCCGAGCGGGTCCCCACCCTGGATCATGAAATCCTTGATCACCCGGTGGAAGATCGTGCCGTCGTAGAGCGGGTCGTTCGACTTCGCCTTGGTGCCGGGGTGGGTCCATTCCCGGGAGCCTTGGGCGAGTTCGACGAAGTTCTTCACCGTCTTTGGGGCGTGGTTGTCGAACAGTTCGAGGCGGATGTCGCCGGCAGAGGTATGCAGGGTCGCGGTAGAAGTCACGACGTCCAGTGTTCCACGCGGGTACGAGGGTCAGGCGGGGGCGAGGGCGGCGAGGACGGTCGCGCCGAGTTCGCGGGCCTGCAGCGAGGACTCCTGATTGCTGGTCAGCGCCACAAGGAGGGGCCCGGTGGTGACCGCCAGCAGGGTCTGGCGCTCGGAGATGAGGATGCCGCCGTAGTCGCCGAGATCGGTGACCGGCTGGGCGGCCGGGGTCACGAGGGCCAGGGCGGCATTCTGTGCGGCCACCGGATCGACGTACGGCGTGAGGTCGATCGAAACAGCGACCGTCTCGTCGGGCCGGTAGAAGATGCAGTCCGGCGCTGGCTGTCCGTCCACGGTGATGGTCTCCACCCGCTCCAGCCGCTGGCCGATGGTTTCCTCGACGAAGCCCTGCTCGAGGTAGGGGCAAGGACCCTCGGCGACGACGGGCGGCCGCGGTGGTGGCGGTGTCGGCGAGGTCAGCAGCGTCGACGTGACGGGGGCGGTCGACGGTTGCGACGACGTACCGGCTGGCGCCTCGGGATCCTGACCCTGGCCGGAGCAGGCCGCCGAGCCGAGGACCAGTAGCGCCCCCAGCCATGGGGCACCCACCCAGGGGGCGTACCGACGGCGACGGACGCGGTTGAGCCGGTCTCGCGAGGGGGTCAGTTGACCGGGCCGGACGAGGAGAAGTGTTCGGGGTCACTGAGCCGGGTCGGCCGGATACCGAGCCGCTTGTTGATCAGGATCGTGACTCCCCAGAGCACGATGCCCAGCGCAACGAGTGCCCCCGCCACGAGATATTGCGCAGTCGGGCGACCCGACAGCGGGGTGACCAGGTAGAGGCAGGCGATCGCCCCAACGATCGGCAGGAACGAAGGCGCTCGAAAAGCACCTTCCGGCGGTGGATCCTTGCGCAGGATCAGCACGGCGATGTTCACCACAGCGAATACCGCAAGCAGCAACAACGCCGTCGTACCGCCGAGCACGGCTATGGCGTCCTCGTTGGCGTACGAGACATAGCTGATCAGGGCGAAGGCCAGCAGGGTGGTGAAGATGATCGCGACCCAGGGGGTACGGCGATCAGGGTGCACCTTTCCGAGAACAGGTGGCAGAACACGCTGCTTGGCCATGCCGTAGATCAGCCGGCTGGCCATCAGCATGTTGATCAGGG
>JALZIL010000309.1 GCA_030860305.1 Actinomycetota bacterium | reverse complement strand
CCGCCGTCCTTGGTCACCACCGTCAGGAACTGCTCCAACGACGGGTTGATGGTCCGCTCCTCGAGTTCTGGGTCGAGGATGACCATGATTTCGTAGTGACGCACGTGAGTTACCCACCTCCTCTGGACTGAGACGGCCGCGGACGTTCCGCAGCAGGAGGGCTCACACATGTCGGCCGCTGCATGGCGCTCGATGAGAACCTGCTCGGTGCGAACTCGCTCGATGAGACGACTCCGGTACGAGCAGCGCAGCGGACCGTTGTTCAGATTACCCCTCGGCGCCGACTGTCGCTGAACCGGGACACCAGCCGCCGCCTCGGCCCGATCCGCCGCCCGCAGTTATCAGCCGCGAGCTTTCGGCAGATGTCGTAGCTAAGCAGGCGACACGCCCGGCGAGTTCTCGGTTAACCTGCGACATCTGGTGCGCACATCCGCTGATGTCGTAGCAAAGCAGAGGACGCGCCTGGCGAGTTCTCGGCAAACCTGCGACATCTGGCCCGCAGCAGTCCGTACGGCCGGACGCGCTGACTCGGTCGCCCGTCCGCTGTCCGAGTCGCCCGTCCGCTGTCCGAGGAGGTCATTAGGCTCGGTGGCCGTGGCTGTCCCCGTACTCGGTGTTCACGTCGGCGCGCGTGACGACGATGCCGATCCGATCGCCGAGGCGCTGGCCTCCGGGGCCGAGGCGGTGCAGATCTTCCTGGCCGATCCGCAGGGCTGGAAGGCCCCACGCCCGCATCCCCGAGCCGAGGAGTTCCTGGCCAGCGGGCTCGACATCTACGTACACGCACCGTACGTCCTGAATGTCGCGACGACGAACAACCGGATCCGGATTCCGAGCCGGAAACTGTTGGGCTCACACGCGAAGGCTGCGGCCGCGATCGGCGCCAAGGGCCTGATCGTGCACGGCGGGCATGTCCTGGCCGACGACGACGAGGCAATCGGCTTCGACAACTGGCACAAGGTCTTTGCCCGCCAGGCAACCGACGAAGGCGGATTTCCGCTGCCGATCCTGATCGAGAACACCGCCGGTGGCGACAAAGCCATGGCCCGCCGGCTGGAGGCGATCGACAAGCTGTGGGGCGCGGTCGGCGAGTTCGGTGCCGGCTTCGTCCTGGACACCTGCCACGCCTGGGCCGGAGGGATCGACCTGGGCACTTCCGTCGACGCCGTACGAGCGATCACTGGACGGATCGACCTGGTGCACTGCAACAACTCTCGAGACAGTGCGGACTCCGGCCGGGACCGTCATGCCGGACTGACGAGCGGTGAGATCGAGACCGATGCGCTGATCGCGGTGGTCCGTGCCGCCGGTGCGCCGGTGATCCTGGAGACCCCCGGCGGGCCAGCCGAACGTGGCTCCGAGATTACCCTGCTCCGGGAGGCGTTGGCCTGAGCGGCAGCGACGATGCCCGGCTGCGTACGGCGCTTGCGCAGGCGACCGATCGATTGGCCGCTGCCGGCGTGCCCAGCCCGCGCGTCGACGCGATCGCGCTCGCCGAGCACGCGCTCGGCGTACCGCAACTCATCCTGGCCCTGCCACCCTCGGTGCCGGAGGGCTTCGAGGCCGTTCTCGAACCGCTGGTACGACGGCGCGAGGCGCGAGAGCCGTTGCAGCACATCATCGGACGCGCCGCGTTCCGCTACCTGAGCTTGCTGGTCGCACCCGGTGTGTTCCTGCCCCGTCCGGAAACGGAAGTCGTCGCCCAGGAGGCGGTGGACGAAGCCAACCGGCTGCTGACCGCTGGTCGCGAAGCGCTGGTCGTAGACCTGTGCACCGGCTCGGGCGCCATCGTCTTGTCGGTGGCGATGGAGGTGCCGGGCTCTCGCGTCGTCGCTGTCGACGTCGATCCCGCCGCTGTGACACTGACGCGGGTCAACGCGGCGGCGCTCCTCGACGACGCCGACTCTGACTCGAACGGCCTCCGTACGGTCCGGGTCGAGCTGGGTGATGTCAGTGATCCGGGACTGCTGGCCGACCTCGCTGAATCGGTCGACATCCTGATCAGCAATCCGCCCTACATCCCCGATGATGCTGTGCCGTTGGACCGGGAAGTGGCCGAGCACGATCCGCCGCACGCGTTGTTCGGCGGCGGGCAGAACGGACTGGACCTGCCGCGACACGTCGTGCTGGCCGCGGCCCGCCTGCTCCGGCCCGGCGGGCTCTTCGTGATGGAGCATGCCGACGTCCAGGGCCAGGCC
Organism: Actinomycetota bacterium; assembly: GCA_030860305.1. The sequence goes on along the minus strand of JALZIL010000309.1, from coordinate 3,433 downwards.
GTACGCGAACTGCTCGACCGTACGAACGCCTTCGAGCCGGCAACCACGCACCTGGACCTGACGGGGCGGGACCGCTTCGTCACCGCCCGCCGCCAAGCGACCTAGATGTACTGGACACGGAGCTCGCCGACCCGGTGCACGCGGTGACGGCCCGGTCGATGTCGCCCGCGGACCGTGGCTTAGTGCCGATCCCATGATCGAAGCGCCCCGGGTGCAGCGAAACTGCACCTGAAGCGCTCATGATCTTCGAACGGCGGAGAATCATCGGCCTGGGGTACGCATCGCGGAGGAAGGACGTCAGATGGCTGTTCAGGTGGAGCGACGCACGATCGATGTGATCCCCGACACCGAGCGGCACGGCAGTCCGCGGGATCAGTTCACGCTGTGGTTCGGCGCCAACATGCAGATCACCGCGATCGTCGACGGTGCACTGGCCGTCGTGTTCGGCGCGGACGCGCTGTGGGCGATTCTCGGGCTGTTGATCGGCAACATCGCCGGCGGCATCGTGATGGCGCTGCATTCGGCCCAGGGGCCGCGGATGGGTATCCCGCAGATGATCTCCAGCCGGGCCCAGTTCGGGGTGTACGGGGCCTGCCTGCCCCTGGTCCTTGTCGTCCTCATGTACCTGGGCTTTGCGGCCACCGGCACCGTGCTGTCCGGGCAGGCGATCAACGAGATCCTCGACGTCGACACTCCGGCCATCGGCATCGTGATCTTCGGCGTCCTGACGATGATCGTGGCCACGATCGGGTACCGGCTGATCCACATCCTCGGCCGGATCGCCACGGTCGTCGGCGCGCTCGGCTTCACCTACCTGGCGATCCGGATGTTCAGCGAGTACGACGTACCAGCGCTGTTGGGCGCCAAGCCCTTCGACATCGTCACGTTTATGCTGGCCATCTCGCTCAGCGCGGCCTGGCAACTGACCTACGGCCCGTACGTCGCGGACTACTCGCGCTACCTACCGCGCTCGACGCCGGCGAGGAGCACCTTCCTCGGCACCTTCCTGGGCAGCATGATCGGGTCTCAGTGGTCGATGACCATCGGGGCGATCGTCGCGGCCGCCGCTGGACCAGCCTTTTTGGAGTCGCAGGTCACCTTCATCGGCGATCTCGCCGGTGGCGCGGTGGTCGCGGTGCTGATCTACCTGGTCATCGTGGTGGGCAAGCTGGCGGTCAACTGCCTCAACGCCTACGGCGGCCTGATGACGATCCTGACCACTGCGACGGCGTTCACCCGAACCGATCGGGTCTCACAGGGCGTGCGGACGGCATGCGTGGGACTATTCATCCTGGTGTCGGTCCTGATCGCGCTACTGGCCACCGCCGACTTCCTGAACAACTTCCGGAACTTCGTCCTGCTGATCCTGATGGCCTTCACGCCGTGGAGCGCGATCAACCTGATCGACTACTACCTGATCTCCAAGGAGCGGGTCGACATCCCGGCGTTGTACGACCCGAACGCCCGCTACGGCCGGTGGAATGCCACGGCCCTGGTCTCCTACGCGATCGGCATAGGCATTCAGATCCCCTTCCTGGCCCAGGCGCTCTACACCGGGCCGCTCACCGAGGCGTTGGGTGGTGTGGATATCTCCTGGCTGGTGGGTCTCGTCGTCACCGGGACGATCTACTACTTCTGGGCGCGGTACACCTCGAACCCGCCCTCGGCGATGATCTATCCAGCGGACGCCACCGCGGAGCCCGCGGTCCCCTCCCATTGAGCGACTTTCTCCGGATTAAGTGCGGTCTGGCGGCCAGCAGATGCGACATTCTCCGGAGAAAGTCCTCCCGAGTGGCTCGGCGCGGGTCAGCGCAGCCGCAGGATGTTGCCGGTCAGCAGCCGGGCCGCGTCGCTGCACAGGTAGCAGATCACCTCTGCCACCTCGCGCGGTTCAGCGACGTGCACATGCTCAGCGCTGGCCTCGACGAAGGCGCGCACCTCGTCGGTCACCCACCCGGTGTCGGTCACCGGCGGGTAGACGACGTTGGCGGTCACGCCGTACGGCGCGAGTTCGGTGGCTGCGGCCATCGTGAAGTTCTCCTGCGCCGCCTTTGCTGCGCCATATGAGACCTCGCCTGGAAAGCCATGGGCGCCACCGGAAGTGAGGCCGACGATCCGGCCCCAACTGGCGGCCCGGGTAATGTGCCGGGTGGCGAACTCGGCGATCAGCACGGCAGCCGCGATCGCGTCCACGCCCAGGTTGTGCCGAATGCTCTCGGCGGTCATTGGCGCGGGGAGGCGTCCTACGGAAGTCGGGACCCCGGTACGGAAGCTGTCCTGCCGCCAGGAACTCGCGTTGTTGACCAGGATGTCCACCGGTCCGAACTCGGCCTCGGCGGCATCGAAGACCCTGGCCGGCACTGCCGGGTCGGTCAGGTCGGCCTCCATCCCGGCGACCCGGCCCCCCGTCGTACGGATGTCCGCAAGGAGATCGTCGGCCGTACGCGCCCGCTGCTCGCCGTACGCCGCCGGGGTACCCGATTTCCCGTCGTCTGCGAAGCGGGGGTAGGTAACCAGAACTGCGGCGCCGCGGGCGGCCAACAGTTCTGCGGTGGCTGCGCCAATGCCGTGGTTCGCGCCGGTCACGATGGCCACCCGCCCGCGCAGCGAACCGGTCACGGATCCCGCTCGGGCACAACCGCCCGGTCATCGCCGGCTTCACTTGGCCGGTTGTGTAGCGAACCGGCGCTTTCCGGGTCGTGCTCACCCGGCCGGTGCACGGACTTTCTCCGGATAAGGTGCGGTCTGGTCGACGGCTGAAGTGACATTCTCCGGAGAAAGTCCGGAAACCGGTCCACCGCTCCGTCCAGAACACCACCGGCCGGGTCGTCCATCCCGCTACGCCGAACGATGTCCCACCTCGGATCCCAGAGGTCGCGCAACACGTACGCCATCAGCGCGATCACCAGCACGTCGCGGATCCCGACGGCCAGGAAGAACCATTCGATCCGGATGCCGGAGTTGTCGACCCCGAGGTACCAGAGCAGCCGCGGCCCCCACAGGAAGGCTTCGGCGGCCTGCCAGGCCAGCAGCAGCCGCCACTCCGGTCGGGCCAGCACGGCAAGCGGTAACAGCCACAGCGAGAACTGCGGGCTCCACACCTTGTTCACCAGCAGGAAGCCGGCCAGCAGCAGGAACAGCAACTGCGGAAGACGCGGTCGTACGGGCGCCCGCAGGCCCACGAAGGCGACCCCGGCACAGACCGCCGCCGTGGCCAGGGCCACGGCGAGATTAAGTCCGCTCGGTGACTGGCCGGGTCCGAGCACCGCGTCGAACAGGGTGGCCCCCGTCGATCCGCCGAAGTGTTCCGCGACCCGCCACAGTGAGTCCGGATCGGCGGTCCGGGTCTGGTTCAGCCGGAAGAACAGCGACCAGTTCTCAGGGGCAGCCAGGGCGAGCGGCACATTGATCGCCGCCCAGGTAACCAGCGAAG
>JALZIL010000280.1 GCA_030860305.1 Actinomycetota bacterium | reverse complement strand
CCGGCGAGGTCATCGCGATGGCCTCCTATCCCGACTACCGCCCGGAACGGTTCGTCGGTGGCGTCGACACCCGCTACTGGCGCAAGCTGCAGAACCCGCGCAACGACTTCCCGCTCATCAATCGCGTCTCACAGTCCAGCTACCCGCCTGGGTCGGTGTTCAAGGTCGTGTCGGCGGCGGCCGCGCTGACGAACGGCTATGTGACGCCTCGCACCACGGTGTCGTGCCCCGGCGCCTGGGACTGGAACGGGCAGATCTTTCGGAACTGGAACACCGCCGACTCCGGCTCCATGACGATCGAGCAGGCGCTGCAGTACTCCTGTGACACCGTCTTCTACGAGCTGGCCCGGCGCATGTGGCTCGACGAGCAGCAGGAAGGAGACCAGCCGCGCGAACGGCTGTCGTCGCAAGCCAAGGCGTGGGGCTTCGGCGCGCTGACGGGTTTGGACCTGCCCAGCGAACGCGCGGGCGTCGTGCCGGGCCGCAAGTGGAAGCAGCAGTTCTGGGAGGACAACCGTCGCAGCTACTGCACCCAGGCCAAGCGGGCGCCCGACGACAGCGACGCCCAGGCGCTGTTCACCGACCTGTGCCAGTACGGCAACACCTGGCGCGGCGGCGACTCCGTGAACATGTCCATCGGTCAGGGCGATCTGCAGACCACGCCCCTGCAGATCGCCAACAGCTTCGCCGCGATCGCCAACGGGGGCACGCTGTACCAGCCGCACCTCGTCAAGGCCGTGGTTCGGGCTGACGGTTCGGTGCGCGACATCGCGCCCAAGGTCCTCGCCCAGCTGCCCGTCAGCGACAAGCACCTTGACGTCATCGCCGGGGGGCTGGAGAAGGTGACCGCCGAGGGCACCGCAGCGGGCACCTTCGCCGACTTCGGCGTCGAGGTGGCTGGCAAGACCGGCACCGCCGAGTTCAAGCCCAAGCAGCCGTTCGCCTGGTTCGCCGCCTATGCACCCGCGGACGATCCCGAGTACGTGGTGGTCATCATGGTCGAGGAAGGCGGCGGGGGCAGCGTCAACGCCGCTCCGATCGCGCGCCGGATCCTGGAGGGCCTGCTCGATCTGGACACCACCGAGATCGAAGCCGGACTGGCAACTGACTGATGAGCGGATGGGGGCAACCATGAACCAGGTCGCCTGGGGCGATGAGGGGCGCCTCACCCGCGACGCGGTGGTCCGCAAGTGGGCGGCCGCCTACGCCCCGATCCGGCACATCGATGCGGTGCTGATCCTGACGGTGCTGGCGCTGTCGGGCTTCGGGCTGCTGATGATCTACTCGGCGACCTTCCACCGTCTGGAACGCCAGGACATCGACGCGATGTTCTACGTCAACCGCCAGATCGTCTCTCTTGGGATCGGCCTGGTAGGGATGGCGGCGGTGACGCTGTTCGACTACCGCTCGTATCGCGCGTGGTCGCCGCTGCTGTACGTCGGATCCTTGGTGCCGCTGGCCTATGTGTTGCTCAACGGCACGATCATCAATGGCTCGCAGGCATGGCTGGTCATTGGCGCCTTCCAGTTCCAGCCGTCGGAGCTGGCGAAGGTGTCGCTCATCGTCATGCTGGCGGCGCTGTTCTCCGAGCGCCGTGAGTCGGCGCTCGGATTGCGGGCGTTGGTCGAGGCCCTGGCAATCGCGGCCGCGCCGATGCTGCTGATCCTCGCCCAGCCCGACTTCGGCACGTTCCTGGTGTTCGTGGCCATCGTGTTCGGTGTGCTGCTGCTGGCCCGGGTGCGGGTGCGGTTCATGGTCGCCCTGACGGTCATCGGCCTGCTGGCGTTCGCGGCCGTGCTGCAGTCGGGGGCCCTCGCCGACTATCAGGTCGACCGGCTCACGTCGTTCATCCACCCGGAGGAGGCCGACCCGCGCGGCGCGGCGTACAACGTCAACCAAGCCCAGATCGCGGTCGGTTCGGGCAGGTTCGCCGGTCAGGGGCTGTTCTCGGGCACGCAGACGAAGTTGTCCTACGTCCCGGAGAACCAGACTGACTTCATCTTCACGGTGGTGGGCGAAGAACTTGGCTTCCTGGGCTCGATGCTGATGCTGGTGGGCTTCGTGGTGGTGCTGTGGCGAGCGATCCGGATCGCCGCGCTGTCCCGCGACACCTTCGGGACCCTGCTGGCGGCGGGCGTGGTCGCCGTGTTCGGGTTCCAGGTCTTCATCAATGTGGGCATGGCCATCGGGATCATGCCGGTCACCGGGCTGCCGCTGCCGTTCGTCTCCTACGGCGGCACCAGCTTGATCGGATCCTTCCTGATGGTGGGGCTGCTGCTCAACGTGCACATGCGGCGGTTCAGCTGACCTTGCCTGCCGCTGCCGCTGCCGCTGCCGCTGCCGCTCGCCGGCCCGCCGGTGACTACCCTCGAGGGAGAGTTGAGGGTCGCACTCCGGTACACTCGCTGCACCAGGGGTGACTGTCGCCCCTGGTCAAACGCATCGGTCAACAACCTCGACCCATGAGCACTTCACCCGCATACGAGTCGGTCTGGCCCCGTCTGGAGCCGATGCTGACCAGCGTTCGCAAGCCGGCCCGCTACGTCGGTGGCGAGGGCAACATCGTGGTCAAAGACCACGCCGCCGCCGACAGCCGTTGGCTGCTGATCTATCCCGACGCCTACGAGGTCGGGCAGCCCAATCAGGGCGTGCAGATCCTGTACGAGGTGCTCAACGAGCGGCCGACCACCGTCGCCGAGCGGGGCTACGCCCCGTGGACGGACATGGAAGCCGTGATGCGGGCCGAGGTGATCCCGTTCTTCAGCCTCGAGACGCACCGGCCGATGCGCGCCTTCGACGTCGTGGCGTTCAGCCTCGCCGCCGAGGTCGGCTACAGCAACCTTCTGGCCTGCCTGGATCTGGGCGATGTGGCGCTGCGGGCGGCGGATCGCGGCGACGACGACCCGCTGGTGATCGTGGGTGGCCACGCGGCGTTCAACCCCGAGCCGCTCGCCCCCTTCGTTGACCTGGTCTGCGCGGGTGACGGCGAGGAGTTCGTGCTCGAGGTTGACCAGGTGGTCAAGGCCTGGAGGCGTGACGGGAATTGGGATCGGACACGGCTGTACGACGAGCTGGTGAAGGTCCCTGGCGCCTACGTACCGGCCTTCTACGAGGCCGAGTACAGCCAGCCCCAGCCCTCAAGCAAACTGCGGGGCACCTTTCCGCGGCGTGCCGGCGTGCCATACCGCATCCCCAAGCGCACGGTGTCCGATCTGGACGCCTGGCCGTACCCCAAGCGCAGCATCGTCCCGCTCACCGAGACGGTGCACGAGCGCTACTCCGTGGAGATCTTCCGCGGTTGCACCCGCGGCTGCCGCTTCTGCCAGGCCGGGATGATCACCCGTCCCGTGCGGGAGCGCTCGCGCGAGACGGTCAAGCGGATGGTCGCCGACGGGGTGGCCAACACCGGCTTCGAGGAAGTGGGACTGCTCAGCCTGTCCTCGGCCGACCACTCCGACATCCTCGGGATGTGCGGAGACCTGGCCGACGCCTACGAGGGCACGTCGACGAGCCTGTCACTGCCGTCGACACGGGTCGATGCGTTCAACGTCACGCTCGCCGACGAGCTGACCCGCAACGGTCGCCGCACGGGGTTGACCTTCGCCCCCGAGGCC
>JALZIL010000250.1 GCA_030860305.1 Actinomycetota bacterium | reverse complement strand
CTCATCTCGGTGCAGTACCACTCGCTCAAGGCAGGACACGACTACGGCCAGTACGTCCGCGACGCCAACAACGCCGGCCGTTCCGACATCGCGGAGTTCTTCGAGACCGTCATGTCGCAGGACTCCGAGCGGGCCCAGAAATGCCACGATTTTCTCAAGGAGCTGAGCGGCAGTTCGGAGTCGGGCCCGGCGCTTTCCTGAGTCACCGGTCGAAGCTGGGGCACCGCGGGGGTCGGCGACGATCGACTGCCGACCTCCGCTGCCCGGACTGGATGCTCATACTTCTGCACATGCAGGATGCGAGTGCGAGTGCCCTGGGCAACGTTCGTGCCGAGATCGACCGGGTCGACCGGCAACTCGTCCAGGAGATCGCCGAGCGGGAGATCTGGGTACGCGCCGCCGGCAAGCTCAAGGCAATGGCACCGGCCGTACGCGATCCTGACCGGGTCGAGCAGGTGGTGCAGCGGGTACGCGGGATCGCGGCTGAACTGGACGCGGACGCCGAGGTGGTCGAGCGGACATACCGCTCGATGATCGCGGCCTTCATCGACCTGGAGCTGGGGCAGCAGGGTCTCCTGGATGCCCCGGTGATCGTCCCGCTGACCGTGGCCGACGCCGGAGAGGTGCTGACCCTGCAGCGAGCCGCGTACGCCTCCGAAGCGCTGATCTATGGTGACCCATCGCTGCCGCCGCTGGTCCAGACCCTGTCTGAGCTCGTGTCTGAGCTTTCTAAGTCTTTGGGGCACAAGGCCATTCGTGGCACTCGGGTGGTCGGCGCCGTGCGCTCGGTCGTCCATGGCGACACGCTGCGGATCGGCCGGCTGACCGTTGCCCCGGACCTGCAGGGCAGTGGACTGGGTACGGCGCTGCTGGCCGCCGCCGAGGCCGATGCCGGCCCGGATGTGACCAGCGCCGCGTTGTTCAGCGGGCATCTGAGTACGGACAATCTGCGCCTCTACGAGCGGCACGGTTACGTCGAGGAGCGTCGAGAGGACATCAAGCCCGGCCTGACCCTGGTGCATCTACGCAAACCGCTGCCATGAGCGAGCGCTCCCGTCACCCTGCTCGTCGCTCCTCCGACTCGCCTTTGCCTACCTGACGTCATGACACGCCGATGGCCCAGCCGGCGTGTTGCTGCACCAGGTAGGCAAAGCTGCGATCCGGGAGCCCGGTGGCTCATTCGGCGTACGGCAGCAGCTCGTCACCGGTCCGTACGCGGCCCGGGGCGCTCACGACGGCGCCGACCGCGAGGCAGCCGTCGAGTTCGCGGTGGATCGTGCGCAGGACATCCAGGTCTCGATCGATGCCGCCTGGCTGCGGCCGGGTGACCATGACGCAGCGCTCGAGCGGCTGCGTGACATCCAGGACCGCCTCGCCGAGCGTGATGTGGGTTGCGACGAGTTCGTTCTCGCCCGCTTCGTCCAGCACGATGTTGGCCCGGAAGCGCTGCTGATTCCAGTCCTGCATCGACGGCCTGGACAACAGCGAGACGGCCGCGTTGCCGGAGTCCTGGAACGCACCGCTGGAACCTTCGAAGGGCTCCCATCGCCCGGTGGACTCGTTCTCGAAGTCCTCCGGGTTCTCGAACCGACGCTGGGTCACCTGCTCGGTCGAGCGAAGCACCACCTCGCGGCCGAGCCACTTCGAGAGGGCGGCATCGTCCTTCGCGATCGAGCCATCGGGCAGGGTGATCTCGACGCTGCCGTCCGGGCGCATCCGGGCAGCAGCGAACAGCAACTCCGGAGCCCGCCGAGCGGTCAGGCCGAACCCCGTCGCGAGGTCGAAGATCGCGTACCGCCGGTCGCCTGCAACACCCTCCAGACCGATCTCGGCGTCGTCGAGTCGCTCACCCCGCAACGACTTCACCGGGTAGCGCCAGATCTCGACCACTCGCATGCCGGGGATGCTACCCAGACGTGATGAGCACCGATTCGCGGGAAGTCCTCGCCGCGCGAGCGGGCTACTCGCCGCTGAACAAGGACAGCTGCAGTCCGGCAGGGGCTTGCAGGCGGGAGTTCGTCGAGCCCCACGGGGTGGTCGTCGGGGGTGCCAGAACCTCCGCGCCCGCACGCGAGGCCAACTCGGTCGACGCGGTCGCGTCCGCAACCGCAAACGCGACCCGGATGTGACCGGAATCGAACACTGCCGCTTGACGAAGGCCGAGCACATCACGATAGAAGTACAGTGCCTGGTCGTAGTCCGGCGCAGTCACGACGAGCCGAAGCTCGGTGACCTGGGCACCGTGGGACATGGCAGTTTCTCCTTTGTCGGTCGCGAGACGGGCAACTCAACGTAAAGGGGCGTTGACGGCCACCGTGTCAGCGTCAACCGCCAGGGCGCCCAAGCCATTCCCCGGCGGAGTACCCCGTACACGACGCTGTCGTACGGCCGCCCGCGTACGACCCGAACGTCGCGGAAACGCCCCTCCTCGGTCCAGCCGAGCTTCGAGCCGATCATGCACATCGCGGTGTGACCGGACCAGGTCGCGAAGTCCAGGCGGGCGATCTCGGTGGTGCTGAACAAGTAGTCGGTCCACAGCCGCACTGCTTCTGTGCCGCGCCCGCCCGACCAGGAGGCCGGGTCGTACAGAACGACACCGATCCGGCGCCAGTCGGTGGCCTCGGACTCGTAGTACCAACTCACGCTACCCACGAGGACGTCGTTGTCTCGATCGGCGATCACCAGGCTGGGACGGGGAATGGGCCAGTCGGCGGCGGTGATCCGGCGACGTAGTTGTGCGCAGGTCTCGTCGGCCTGAGCGTCGACCGGCCGGGGGAAGTACGGACCGTGCCAGTTGTGCCACTCGTGGTGCGGTCGGAGCCCATTCCCGGTACGGCGCGAGGTCATCGAGGCGCCCGTCGCGCAGCCTGACTAGGCCCCGGTCAAGGGGAAGTCGCCGGTCATGACCAGGCCCCGCTGTCGCAGGGGCCCGTCGCTCCGGGGCTGCCGGCGTCCCGGGTCGGACACGATGTGGGGACACCCTCCTAGTCTCGTGATGGCGGCAACTGGGTTCGCTGATCGTGCCGATTCGCCGGTACAGGCGCAGAGAGGACGGCAATGGTGGCCGACCGGATCGTCTCGGAGTTGTTCGACCTGTCGATGTGGCGCGAGGTCCGGGATCCCGAAATGCGTGGCCCGGAGTTCAGCGACATCACCTATCACCGGCACGTCCTCGACGGCGCCGACCAACCGGTCGTACGGGTCGCCTTTGACCGCCCGGAGGTCCGCAACGCCTTCCGGCCGGGGACGGTCGACGAGCTCTATCGCGCCCTCGACCACGCCCGGATGACCTCCGATGTCGGTTGCGTCCTGCTCACCGGCAACGGCCCCTCCGCACGCGACGGCGGCTGGGCGTTCTGCTCCGGGGGCGACCAGCGGATCCGCGGGCGTACGGGGTATCAGTACGCCAGTGGCGAGACCGCCGAGACGGTGGACCCGGCGCGGGCGGGTCGACTGCATATCCTGGAGGTCCAGCGGCTGATCCGGTTCATGCCCAAGCTCGTGATCGCGGTCGTGCCAGGTTGGGCCGCGGGCGGCGGGCATTCACTGCACGTCACCTGTGACCTGACCCTGGCCAGTGAAGAGCACGCCCGGTTCAAGCAGACCGACGCCGATGTCGGGTCCTTCGACGGCGGCTTCGGGTCGGCCTACCTGGCCCGGCAGGTCGGGCAGAAGTTCGCCCGGGAGATCTTCGCGCTGGGCCGTACATATACGGCCGTGGACATGCACCGGATGGGCGCGGTCAACGCCGTCGTCCCGCACGCCGAGTTGGAGCGCACCGCCTTGAAGTGGGCTGCCGAGATAAACGCCAAATCGCATATGGCGCAACGGATGCTGAAGTACGCCTTCAACATGATCGACGACGGGCTGATCGGTCAGCAGCTGTTCGCCGGCGAGACGACCCGGTTGGCCTATATGACCGACGAGGCAGTCGAGGGCCGGGACGCCTTCCTCGAGAAGCGGGACCCGGACTTCAGCCCGTATCCCCGCTACTACTGAGCCCGTACGGAAATCGGGGAAGTTGATCATCGGCGAATTGGGCGTTTCTCGCTATGTAACCCCCCATTTGCCGATGATCAACTCTGATCTTGGCCCTACGGTGGCGGAATGAGCGATGAAGCCGCGTCTGCAAGCGCCAGCGCCCGGATCGGGGTCACCGGGCTGGCGGTGATGGGCCGCAACCTGGCCCGGAATCTCGCCCGGAACGGCTTCACGGTGGCCCTGCACAACCGGTCGTACGCCAAGACGAGGAGCCTGTTCGACGAGCACGGGGACGAGGGCGACTTCGTACCCAGCGAGAGCATCGAGGACTTCGTCGCCTCGCTGGAGAAGCCCCGCACGATCATCGTCATGGTCAAGGCCGGTGACCCGACCGATGCGGTGATCGACGAGTTGACCCCGCTGCTCGAAGAAGGCGAGGTCGTCATCGACTGCGGCAATGCCCAATTCAGCGACACCCGGCGCCGCGAAGCGGCGCTGCGCGAGAAGGGGTTGAACTTCGTCGGGGCCGGCGTCTCCGGCGGCGAGGAGGGCGCGCTGCTGGGGCCGAGCATCATGCCCGGCGGATCGGTGGAGGCCTACGAGCGGCTGGGTCCGGTGTTCGAGAAGATCGCCGCCCAGGTCGACGGCACGCCGTGCTGCATCCACATCGGCCCGGACGGCGCGGGCCATTTTGTGAAGATGGTGCACAACGGCATCGAGTACGCCGACATGCAGCTGATCGCCGAGGCCTACGACCTGCTGCGCGAGGGCCTCGGCATCGAGCCCGCAGAGGTCGCCGACATCTTCCGGGAATGGAACGAGGGCGATCTCGAGTCCTTCCTGATCCAGATCACCGCAGATGTCCTGTCGCACAACGACTCCCGTACGGGTAAGGCGTTGGTGGACAGCATCGTCGACGAGGCCGAGCAGAAGGGCACTGGCCGATGGACCGTACAAAGTGCCCTCGACCTGGGCGTACCGATCACCGGCATCGCCGAGGCGACCTTCGCCCGATCACTGTCCGGGCACCGGGAGCAGCGGGCTGCCGCGCGAGAAGCCTTCGGCGGGGGTACGGGGTCGGCCTGGGCGGCTGACGACCGGGAGTGCTTCATCGGTGACGTGAGCCGGGCGCTGTACGCGTCCAAGGTCGTCGCTTATGCGCAGGGCTTCGACCACATCCAGGCCGGCAGTGAGGCCTTCGACTGGGACATCGATCGCGGCGGTGTGGCCACGATCTGGCGGGGCGGCTGCATCATCCGGGCTCGGTTCCTCGATCGGATCAAGGAGGCCTACGACGCCGACCCGGACCTGACCACGCTGCTCGTCGCGCCGTACTTCGCCTCCGCGGTCTCCGACGGAGTCGACAGCTGGCGTCGAGTGGTCTCGGATGCCGTACGGGCCGGGGTGCCGACGCCGGCCTTCTCCTCGTCGTTGGCCTACTTCGACGGGCTGCGGCGGGGCCGGCTTCCGGCGGCGCTGATCCAGGGTCTGCGGGACAACTTCGGCGCGCACACCTACCGGCGGGTCGACGACGACGGCGCCTTCCACACCGGCTGGGCAACCGACGACCGGCTGGAATCCCCCGCCTGAAGCGTTATTCTGCGCTTCCAGATAGGAGTCAAGGACCCCTTGTGCCAATAGGTTTGTCACAAGGGGTCCTTGAGTCCGTGGCTGGCGCGAGGGAAAGCCCTGATCGGGGGTGGCGGCATGCTCCAGATAGACCGGCGTGACAGCGGGGTCGTCGTGCTGCGCCTGGCGCACGGCAAGGTGAACGCCCTCGACGTCGAGCTGCTCGAGGCGATCATCGTCGCCTTCGGTGAAGTGGCCGACGCCCCGGCCGTGGTCCTGACCGGCGAGGGGTCGTGCTTCAGTGCCGGCGTGGACCTGCGCCGGATTGCCGGTGCGAGTGAGGCCGCCGAGATCACGGAGTTCCTCGACGCCCTGTCCCGGGCTCTGCTGACCGTATTCGCTCATCCCAAGCCGGTCGTCGCAGCCGTCAACGGGCACGCGATCGCGGGTGGTTGCGTGCTGGCGCTCGCCGCGGACGCCCGGCTGATGTCCGGCGGTTCGATGGGATTGTCCGAGCTGAAAGTCGGGGTGGCCTTTCATACGCTGGGTCTGGAGATCGTGCGGCACGCCGCTGGGCCAAGAACCCAGTCGCTGCTCCTGTCCGGCCGGCTGTTGCAGCCCACGGAAGCGATGGAGGCCGGGCTCGTCGACCGAGTCGTGGAGTCGGAGGATCTACTGGATACCGGGATCGCCGAAGCCACCCGGCTGGCGCGGATCCCAGCGATGACATACGAAATCACCAAACGGCAACTGCATGCACCCGCGATGGCCGCGATCGCCCGAGAGTACGAGATCTACGATGCGGCCGCGAGCCAGACCTGGACCTCCGACACAGGGCGCGCCGCAATCTCTGCCTTTGTGGCACAACTCAACCAAACCCGGAGTTGACATGGACGAATCCCGCAACGTGCTCGGCGGTCCGCTCCAGGAGTGTTCCGGCGACCCGGTCACCGGCTTCTATCGGGACGGGTGCTGCAACACCGATTTCGCTGACGTCGGCAGCCACACCGTCTGTGCGGTGCTGTCAGAGGAGTTCCTCGCCCACCAGAAATCGGTCGGCAACGACTTGTCCACGCCGCGCCCGGAGTACGGGTTCGCCGGTCTCAAGCCCGGCGACCGGTGGTGCGTCTGCGCGTCCCGGTGGCGGCAGGCGTACGAAGCCGGCGCGGCGTCCCCCGTGGTCCTGGCGGCCACGCATGTCCGGGCTCTCGAGCTGATCTCGCTCGCGGCCCTGCGCCAGCACGCGGCCGATATTCCTTCCGATGCCAGCGGGCTGCTATAGCGTTTCCTCCGATCCCAATTGGAGGAGTCATGAGCAGTACCGCCCTGATATGGACGATCGTCGTCGTCGTGATCGTGCTGGCCCTGGTGCTGGTAGCCGTCAGGATCGGCGCCAACAAGAAGAAAGAAAGTCGCCGAGTGGAAGCCGATGACATGCGGCAGCGTGCGGCCTCCGACGATCGGACCATTCAGACGCACAAGGCTGAAGCGGCTGAGCAGGAAGCGCTCGCGCGCGGGGCCCGCGCGGAGTCCGACCGCAAGGCTGCCACCGCCGACAAGCTGGAGATGCAGGCGCAGGAGTTCGCTGAGCGGGCCTCCGGCAAACAAACCGAGCAGCGTGAACGGCTCCGCGCGGCCGACGATCTCGACCCGGACGTCCCAGATCAGGGACGCCACGATGATGCCTCCGACGGCGCCGTCGATCGCCCCGGCACTGGAAACGTCGCTGGCGACCATCGGGGCGACGGCGCTGGCAACCCCACCAGGGTCGACGACCCACGCGACGGGACCGACACCCACCGGCACTGAGTTCTCGATCGGGCCGACAGCCGGCCTACATCGGGTCCGCCGCCGGCCGTGGCGGATCTTCCCGCGGCTGAGTTCCCAGCGGTACGACGAGGCTCTCGTCGGCGAGCAGGATCTCGCCGGTGAAGACGGCTGACGCCTCGGCCCGGGACTGCTCACGATCGTTGCCGGGCCAGAAGTGGGTCAGCATCAGTCGGTGCGCGCTTGCCGCTGTGGCGGCGCGGCCGGCCTCGCGGGCGCTCAGAAGCAGCGGCTTGGCCGTCGGATTGGGCGGTGTTCCAGGCTGCTGATCGCGCGACGTCGCCTCGACGATGTAGAGGTCCGCGTCGCGTCCAAGATCGGCCAACGCCGGATCGAAACCGGTGTCACCGGTGTAGGCAACGGTGAAGTCCGGGCAGGACAGTCGTACGCCGACGTTGGGTACGAAGTGCGGCAGGGCCCGGGTC
>JALZIL010000188.1 GCA_030860305.1 Actinomycetota bacterium | reverse complement strand
TTGACCCGGCCCACTTGAGGCAAGTTCGGCCGGCGACAACGCCGTGAGCAAAGGAGGACCGATGCGCTGGGCTCGGCTCTTTGCCGATCTCGAAGCTCAGCTCCAAGCCGAGGAAGCCGCCGATCTGAGCAGTGAGGTGGCCTCGCGGACCCGGCACGAGGTGGGATTGCTCGACATCGCTGACCGGCTACGGGCCGCCATCGGCCACCCTCTTCGAGTCACCTGCGCTGGCGCCGGCGAGCTTGTGGGAACACTGCGCGACGTCGGCGCTGGCTGGTTGCTGCTGGACGAGGGCTTGGGCCGGGAGGTCCTGGTGAACCTGTCGACCGTCGGCGCCGTACACGGAGTGGGGCAGACCAGCACCCCCGCGCCAGTGTCAGCCGTCACCCGCCGGCTGGATCTGCGCTATGCCGTACGGGGTCTGGCCCGGGATCGTTCCCCGCTGCAGGTGCTGCTTGCCTCCGGAGAAGTCATGACCGGGACGTTCGACCGAGTGGGCTCTGACTTCGCCGAGCTGGCCGAGCATCTGTCCGGCGAGTGTCGCCGACCAGGTGAGGTGCGCGCCGTACGAGTGGTCGCCCTGGCGGCCATCGCCGCCGTACGGACCGTCCTCAGATGACGCTCGAGGAGGACACCTCGTAGACCGTGATGACCGGCGGGCCGGTCACCTTGCCCTGCAGCGCCCCGATCAGTTCGGCAACATGCGGCGCGGCGAGATGGGCGTCGAGGTCCGCGCGAGATTCCCAGTGCTCGATGGAGGTGAAGGCGTTGGCGTCCTCCAGATCAGCCTGGAATGAGTACGCCAGGCAGCCTGGATCGTTTCGCGAGGTGACCGAGGCCTTGACGAGCGCCTCGGCAAGTGCGTCGCGGTGCTCAGGGCGGGCGGTGGCTTGGGCAAGCACGATGACCATGTGCAGTGGTCTACCCCATGGCACAGCAATTGCAAAGGACCGCTAGAGTTGCTCGCCTGCCCTCAGGCTCGCTTGGTAGCTGCGGAGGTCTCCCCGGCGGCTGCCTCGGTGCTGTGCTCGGCGTCCAGGACCGCCGCGGCTTCGGCGTACTTGCCCTCGATGTAGGCGTCCAACTGGGTGATCTCGACCCGCCACTGGTTGCGCCCGCCGATCTGGATAGCCGAGAGCTCCTTGCTGCGTACCAAGGCATAGGCCTGAGACCACGAGATGTTGAGAATCTCGGCGACATCATCGAGGGTCAGGAAGCGCTGCGGAGGCATGCCCGGTAGTCCTCTCCAGAACGGTCAGGGCCCAGCCGGGGGGCGCGCGTCGGCTGGGTCAGAACCTGGTGTGCCGTTCCAGTGTGGCAAACCCTGGGGCGCGCAGCAGTGTCCCCTGTGGACGAGCATGTCGCCACTCTCCGGACCGCGCAGCTGTCGCACCAGCGACTCAGAGCCGGCATTCGATCCGTCTGGCCCATGCGGGGCTGGGTGGAAGGGTGTGTTCGGGGCGGCCGAGGATGGCGGCTATGACTGCGCTGCCGGCGGGCGGCTGGTGGGGCCAAGGTGTGTGACCGTCGGTGAAGATGACTATGACGTCTGGGTGAGGGCGTAGGGCGGCAGCGGTGGTGAGGCCGGCGCGCATGTCGGTGCCGCCGCCGCCGGCCAACTCGGTGTCGCGGGCTTTTCGGACCCGGGTGACGGTCTGTACGGCGGCGTCGCAGGCCAGGACGGTGACCGAGGCGCCAGTGACGCCGAGACCGAGCAGGGCGCCGTCGACCTCGCCGAGGGCGCGGCCGAGTAGGTGGTCATCGACACTTCCGGAGGTGTCGATGATCAGGGCGACATTTGGGACCGGCCGTCGGGTGCCGGGTAGCAGCACGTTGGGAACAGCGGATTGCCGCCGGGAGCGGCGGGTGTAGGTGTAGTGGGTATTGCCGTTGGTCCAGCCGATCGCCCGGCGGACCGCGGAGCCGAGCAGCGGCTGCCAGGCGATAGTGGGTTCGAGGACTTGCTGGGTCCAGCGCCACGCGTCGCCGGGTGCACTGCCGCGGTCGGTGATCTGCTCGCGGTAGGCGATCGCGACACGTCGGCGGATCTGGCGGGCGTCGTCCTTGCCGACCTGGGCCAGGTCGAGGCCGGGGGGCAGTTCGTGACTGCGGGCCAGTCCGTCACAGCCACTGCCGCAGCCGGATTCGACCGGTTGGCTGTGCTGCCTGTCGCCGCTGGATGCAGGCAGCTTGGACAGCGCGGCGTAGTACTGCTCGGCGGACAGGCCCTCAGGCAGAGCGAAGTCGGCGGCACGCGGCAGTTCGTCGGGGATGAGGTCGTCAGCGCGCAAGGTGAGCTCGAGGGCGGCGTCGCAGGCAGCATGCCAGTGCCCCGGGGTGGTCGAGTCGACCCGCAGGTCACGGGCGCGGCCGGCGTGATCGTGCAGCAGATGCCAGCTGAGGTGGGCCAGCTCTGCGCCGATCGCCGGGACCGTCGCGGCCTCGAGCCAGTCGGTGTTGACGTAGACCCGCCACAGCTCGTCACAGGTCATCCTGGGCACCTCGTTGCTCGGCACGGTGACCAGGGCGTACACGGCGTGCGCGAGGTAGGGCAGGTCGCGTGGCGCGTCAGGGCCGGGCTGACGGGCGGCAGAGACCAACCAGAGTTTTGCCGCAGCCAGCCGGTCGGCATGGCTGGGGGGCGGGCTCACGGGGTGAGCAGTCCGGCCAGTGCCAGGGCCGGCGCGAACACGGTGATGCAGGCTGGCAACGGCGTATCGGCAGGCCGCATTCCGTCGCGCATCAGCGCCCGAGCGGCCGGGACGGCGGGGTCGATCCCGCCGGCCTTCGCGGCGACCGCGCAGAGCGTCACCGCGTCGGTCCATCGCTGTGGCGTTCTTGTCCGACTGACGGCGGCCAAGATCGACTGCAGGATGACGTAGACCCGGTCGGGACGCAGGCCGATGAAGTCGAAGCCGTGCGGGTCGGCGAGCAGGGTTTCGGGGTCGGGCAGGTCCTGGGCGGCCGACCAGGCCAGGAACTCATGGGCGGTGACCTCCCCGACGCAGCCGTTGACCAGCAACCTGAGCACCTCCTTCGGGGCGCCGATCGCCACGGCGAAGGCGGCCAGCCGGGTGGCGTAGTCCCAGGTGCGTGGCGTCGGGAAGGCCCGCCCACGGGAAGCGGCATCGGCTGGGACCGCGCTGATCTGGCTCTCCCGGGCACGCAAGAACCCGGCGACCAGCACCCGCTGCCGAGCCTGCGCGGCGAACTGCTCGTCAGGGGTGGCGTAGACCGGCAGCGGTGGCCAGGCACCCGTGATCAGGCATTCCGCATAGACCTCCAGCGGCAGTGCCCAGTTCAGATGGACGAACCGGGATGCCGTGGGGGCGGCCAGCTCCCACCCCGAGGCAGCGACGTCGGCGGGATTGGCAGCGGCGACGAAGGACACCGTGTCCGGCAGCTGAAGGGAACCGACCTGGAAGTGGGTCAACGGCCGCAGCGCCGCAGCCTGCAGAGCCGGACTCGCGGTACTGAACTCGTCGAAGAACGCGATCGACGGCCCGTCCACCGCGGCCAAACGGGTGGCCCAGCCCGGAGGGGCCAACGTCACCGACCCATCCGCACCGATCACCGGCAGACCAGCGAAATCGCTGGGCTCGTAGTGACTGACGATCAGCGTCTCCACGTGCCAGCCCTGCTGCGCGGCCGACTCCACCACGGCGGTCTTGCCCTCACCTGGGGCGCCCCACAGCAGCACCGGGATGCGGGCGCTGATGCAGATCCCCAGCGCCGCCAAGGTGTGCTCGTACTCCGTACGCGTGCTGAGGCTCACCTGCAGGTCACCGGCCCGACGCCGTGAGCCAGCGCGTCGGACAAGTTGGCCTGGTCGCCGTTGATCATTCGCGCGGCCGCACGTGGGTCCGAGATCCCCTCTGCCAGCACCGACAGCACCGCCGAACGGGTGCCGCACACGGCCAACAACAGGCCGAGCTGGGTACGGGTCGGGCCGGTCCAGGCACGACCGACCCGGTCCCACAACCAGTCGACCGCCCCGACCGACGGCTCGAACCACGGGTCGGCACCAAGGCCGTCGATCAGCGCAATGTCGTCCAGACTCGGATGGCAGCCGGCGCGATGCCACGCGGCGAGAGTGGCGGCCGCGCTACAGAGGCTGCGCCGGGTGCGAGCCATCAGCCGGGCAACGTCGATGGGTGAGTACGCACCGTCGGCCAGTGTTGCGATTGCCTTTCGGGGCACTCCGGCGCGCAGCCACGCGGCGCGCGCATTGGGCTGCGTACGGTCCAACTCGGTCTCCGTCCAGCACAACCAGACCGCGACATCCTCGTCCGGTACCGCCGCCAGGGTCTGGGCGACCCAAGCCATGTCGCGGCGGTGGGTGACCGCACCGAGGTAGAACCAGACCGGCATCGGCGGCCCGCCGGGCCAGAGCAGCTCATGCACAGCGGCGACCGACTCCGGGTGCACGCCTGCAGCCCAGAGCAAGGAGACCCCGTCGTGTTCCCGTACGGCCCGTTCGGCCTCCGGCGCGATGGGCGGGACATGGAAGCGAGTTCGGTGTACGTCCTCGATCACGCGCAGCCGTCGTTGCAGCTCCCGTGGCGGCACCCCGTAGAGCCGAGCCAGGTGAGCCGGATCGCGGGCGTGTTCGGCGGCCTCGGTCGCCGAGCGGAATCCAGTCGGGCGGCATTGGCAGCCCGGTGCCAACACGCGCAGCGTCCACCGCCCGACCTCGTTTCGGGTGAACTGCGGAAACACCCGCCGGGCATGCAGTTGGACCAACTCGCGCAGCGCCGGAACTTCCCGATCGGCAAGGTCGACACAGGAGAGGTAGCCGCCCATCGCCATCGCGATCCGCTCCAGAGCGAGTTCATGCGGGGTGCTCACCGACCAGTCCGCCTCGATCCACACCTCGTGTTTGCCGAGTGAGTCGCCCGTACGTGCCGTTCGGCAGCCAACCGAGGCCAGCAGCCGACCACCAGGAGACGGCTCGAGGGGGGGCAGGACAAACGGGTCGTACGTTGCCGGCGCCGATTTGGCCAGCGTCTGCACCATCCCGCACCAGCCTCTCTCGAACGGTTGTTCGAAGGGATAGCAACAGGTATGTCACCGGGCCGCAACGGCTCGCGGCGTGTCGGAGCCACATTTCTCCCTCGAGGTGCAATGGCGGTCCCTTCTGATCCGACTCACAAGCAGGCTGTGGATGGGGCTGCCTGGCCGGTTGCGCAATGGTGGATCATCGCCTCGTCACGTACCGCGGAGGCGCGGTGACAGTGTGTGCGGTCAGGGGGGCGTCGTTGTGGTGCATTCATCTGGTACCGGACCCGGTACGGCCGGTCCGCCAGGCGCTCAGGGTCCCTCGATTGCCTCGCCAGCTCCTCGCCGGCTGCGGGCGCCCAGGTGGCTGAACTTCCGGCTGATCGCCGGGGTGCTGCTGGTCCTGGTCAGCGTGATCGTCGGCGCACGGGTCGTCACTGCGGCGGACACGTCGGACCTGGTCTGGTCAGCCCAGGCCGATCTTGCCGCCGGCACAGTGCTCTCCGAGGGAGACCTTCGCGCAGTCTCGGTGCGCTTGGCCGACACCGGGAGTGCCTACCTGCTGAGCTCGGCCGATCCGATCGGAAGGGTGCTGAGCGGCCCAGTCGGCGCCGGCGAACTCCTACCTCGTTCGATCTTGGACGAGCCCTCGACGTTGGTCGACATCGCGCTACCGGTCGCGGCGGGGTACGTCCCGCCGAGCCTGCAGCGGGGGCAGCTCGTGGATGTCTACGCCCTGGATGCGACGCCGAGCGGGAATCAGCCGAGCGTCTCGAGCGCTCCGGACCCGTCGGCCCAGCCGGAGGACTCGCCGGCCTCCGATGTCGTCACCGTGGTCGTGCGGGCAGCCGTCGTACAGCTCATCGCGGGTCGCGCCGACGGGGCGCTCTCGGTGGGCAGCTCCACAGTGCAGGTGGTCATCTCGGTGGATGCCGACCAGGCCGCAGGCATATTCGCCGCCATCGCCGGCCGGGATCTCGCGCTGGCCGTACGGGTGTCGGTGACCCGGCCGAATGGCGCAGACGAGGACGGGAATCAGCCGATCGAGAGCTCCACACCGGCCACCCCCACACCTGCCGCGCCCACCCCTGCGGCGCCGACCAACTGATGGGCCTGCCCGTACTCACGGCCGTCACAGGTGCCACCTGGGAGGCCGATCTCGTCGGGGAGTTGGACCGTGCCGATCACGGCGTCACCGTGGTTCGTCGTTGCGTCGATCTGGCCGAGCTACTGGCGGCAGCGGCAAGTGGTACGGCGCGGGCGGCGCTGCTGTCCGCGGAGCTGCGGCGCCTCGACCGGGATGCGGTCACCCGTCTGCTCGCGGCCGGCATCGCCGTCGTCGGGCTGTTCGATCCCGGAGACCAGGTGGCAGAGAACCGACTTCGTGCACTCGGTGTCGGCCAGGTGCTGCCGGCCGATGCGGGCGCCGATCTGATCGCTGCGGCGCTACGGGATGCAGTGCGGGGATTGGGAGAGGCGTCGGTCAGGTTCGATCTGGGTGACCCAGGAGCGGCTCGGCCACGGCTGGGACAGCCGACCCCTCCGCCGGCCCAGCCCGTCGGCCGAGGACGAATTGTCGCCGTCTGGGGCCCGACCGGGTCCCCTGGGCGGACGACGGTCGCGGTCAACCTGGCTGACGAAGCCGGCCGACTCGGAGTCCCGACGATGCTGATCGACGCAGACGTGTACGGCGGCGTCGTCGCCCAGCATCTCGGCCTGCTCGACGAGTCCCCTGGCGTCGCGGCTGCGGCGCGCTCGGCCACCGCCGGCACGCTGGATGCCGGTGCACTGGCCCGGATCGCCTGGGCTGTCTCCCCGAACCTGCGCGTGCTGACCGGTCTGTCCCGGGCCGACCGGTGGCCGGAGCTGCGCCCCAGCAGCATGACTGCGGTGCTCGAACGCTCGCGTGAGCTGGCCGCAGTCGTGGTCCTCGACTGTGGCTTCTGTCTCGAACAGGACGAGGAGCTCTCCTACGACACCGCCGCCCCCCGGCGTAACGGCGCGACGCTGGCTCTGTTGGCTGCAGCCGACGTGGTGCTCTGCGTCAGCGGCGCAGATCCGGTCGCCCTGCAACGGACGGTGCGCGCGTTGGCCGAGCTTCGAGAAGCGTTGCCCGATGTCGTGCCGAGGGTGGTCGTGAACCGGACGCGTTCGGTCGTCGTACCAGGCGACGTCCACCGGGAGATCGCCGGTGCGCTCGACCGGTTTGCCGGCATCCGGGACCCGGTCTTCCTGCCCCAGGACGCGAAGGCGACCGACGCGGCGCTGGCGGCGGGTCGCACGCTGGCCGAGGTGGCCAGCGGATCAGCGCTGAGGGCTGCGCTGCGGGACCTGGCTGGATCGCTGGCCGGTGTATCGGCGGCCCCGGGTCAACGGTCTGGCCGCCGATCCGAGCAGCGCTGAGGGCCGTCCCATTCCCCGGCCAGCGTTGCGGGTTGCGTGCCATACGGGACCGGCGGTTCCGACAAGAATCCGAGCAGCGCTGCGCGCCGCCGCCATCTGACACAGTGGTGAGATGGCCGACCGGCTGTCTGCGCTCGACACGTCGTTCCTGTACCTCGAGGAACCGACCACTCCGATGCATGTGGGCGGGCTTGCCGTCTTCCAGAGTCCCCCGAGCGGATTCGACTCGGGTCGAGTCGTCGAGCTGGTCGAGCAACGCCTCGGCTTGGTACCGCGATACCGCCAGATCGTGCGGTCCGTGCCCGGCCATCTGGCAAACCCGGTCTGGGTTGACGACCCCGACTTCGACATCGACTTCCATGTCCGGCGGTCCGGACTACCCAAACCCGGCTCGGATGCGCAGCTGCTGGAGTTGGTGGGCAGGTTGATGTCCCGGCCACTGGACCGGCATCGCCCGCTGTGGGAGCTCTACGTGGTCGACGGGCTGTCCGACGATCGGTTCGCGGTCATCAGCAAGACCCACCACGCGATGGTCGACGGGATCGGCGCCCTCGACATCGGCCAAGTGATCCTCGACGTGACGCCAGTGCCACGGGAGAGCTTCACCGAGGCATGGGCCCCGGTTCCTGAGCCGAACTCCGTCCAGTTGATCGCTGACGCCGTGGGCGAGTATCTCCAGCGTCCCTCCACTGTGGTCGATTCCGTCCGGGGTGGAATCGCGGATTTCAGGCACACCGCGAACCGGGTGATCGACGCGGTTGGCGGACTGGCCGCCGCTGCCCGGATGGCCGCCCGTCAGGCACCGGACAGTCCGCTCAACGCTGTGATCGGTGCCCAGCGCCGGTTCGGGATCGCGCGTACATCCCTGGACGACTACAAGCACGTACGAAAGGCACACGGCGGCACGGTCAATGATGTGGTGCTGGCGACCGTGGCGGGCGCACTGCGGGAGTGGTTGCTGTACCGCGGTGAACCGGTCATTGCGAGTACCTCGGTGCGGGCGATGGTCCCGGTGTCGGTGCGTACGGCCGATCAAACCGCTTCGCCGGGCAATGAGGTTTCGTCCTACTTCGTGGACCTTCCGGTGGGCGAGCCTAATCCCAGGATGCGGCTGTCCCGGGTCACCTACGCGATGCAGGGGCACAAGGAGGCCGGCCAGTCGATCGGCGCGACCGCGCTGGTGGCGCTGTCCGGATTCGCCCCGCCAACGTTGCACGCGCTCGGGGCCCGAGCGGCGAGTTCGTTGTCCCGCAGGCTGTTCAATGTCGTGGTCACGAACGTTCCGGGGCCGCAGTTCCCACTCTATGGTGCCGGCGCTCGCATGCTCGAGGTGTTTCCCGTCGTACCGCTGGCCAAAGGCCAGGGAGTGTCGATCGGTCTGACGTCGTACGACGGCGGCGTCTATTACGGACTCAACGCCGATCGTGACTCGATGTCCGATGTGGACATCCTGGCCGACCTCATCGAGCAGTCCCTGACCGAACTCTTGGACACCGTCCCTTCATGAACACCGTCTCCGGATGACGCGTCGCGGCATAGTGTTCGGCGCCGGGGGGGTCCTCGGGTTCACCTGGTCGGTTGCGGCCTTGCATGCCTGGGAACAGGAAAGCGGACTGGATGCCCGGGAGGCCGACGTCCGGGTGGGCACCTCTGCCGGTTCGATCCTCGCGGCCATGCTGGGGCTCGGCGTCAGCACCGACACGATCCTGCGGCATCAATTGGGTATCTCACGCAAGGAGGATCGCAACGTCGACTGGGACTACGACGTCGACGGCGGGAGTACCCGGCCTCCGTTGCCTCGGCTCGGGGTGGGATCACCGGGTCTGCTGCTGTCGGTTCTCCAGCACCCAGGTCGCATCCCACCGCTGGCTGCGATGAGTGGCATGTTGCCCCGCGGCCAGGCCAGCCTCACTCCGCTGGAGCGGATGCTGGACCGGCTGACCGACGGAGTCGAAGACTGGCCCGACCGGGACACCTGGATCGTGGCGATGGACTATCTGACCGGCAACCGGGAGGTCTTCGGTCGTCCTGGCTCGCTGCCCGCCCGGCTGAGTCAGGCCGTCCAGGCATCCTGTTCCATTCCTGGTTGGTATCACCCGGTGCGGATCGGCCGACACTCCTATGTGGACGGCGGAGCGCTGTCGAGTGCCAGCGTCGATCTGCTGGCCGGGGCCGGTCTCGACGAAGTGGTGGTTATTGCGCCGATGGTGTCGCGTCATTACGACCGACCGCGCTCACCGATCTCGAAGCTGGAGCGGCGTTGGCGGCGGTTGACCAGCAAGCGGGTGTTGCGGGAGATCGCCGAAGTGCAGGCCACCGATACCCCGGTCCGGTTGCTCTGTCCCGGCCCGGCCGACCTGGCCGCCATGGGCGCGAATCTGATGGACCACCGGCGTCGCCGCAACGTCCTCGACGTTGCCTTGCATAGTGCCGAGGAGCAACTGAGCGGCAGTGCCACGGGAAGCGGCTGATGCGCATCTACGTTCCGTCGACGACCAGTGAACTGATTGCGTTGCGCGACGAGGATTCCCTGCGCGGACCACGGGCGGCCACGGCGCTGACCAGCGAACTGCGGGAGTGGTACGTCGACGATGACACCGAAGAATTGGAGTACGCCGCTCTGCTCGAGGCGGCCCGACTGTCCCTGCGGATGGTCGATGCCGATCCCAGCGCCGCACGCCGACGGGTGGTCATCGCCGCCGAGGTCCCCGACTCGGTGGTCGAACCGGATCCGCGCTCGGGGCGCGGCTCGGTGCGGCTGCTGGACGAGTTGCGGCTGGCCCAGGTGGTCAGCCTGCATGTCGACGGCGCCGAGGCCGAGCCGGCCGTCGCCGCGGCGACGACTGTCGTCATAGAGGCTGACCTGGGCAGTGCGGATGCGCAGTTCGTCGTGGACGAAGCCGAGGCTCATGAGCTCGGTTGGTATGCCACCCAAGAACTGGGCCCGCTGCTCGAACTCCTCTGACCTGGCGGCGCAGCCAACCCTCGCCGTTGTGCGCATAAGGGCGAAATCTGGGCGGGATTCCTGACCGTTGTGCGCATAAGGGCGAAATCTGGGTGGGATTCCTGACCGTTGTGCGCATAACGGTGATGGCTGGGAAGCTGGGGGTATGGATGCCATTGCCACCCTGCCCCGTCCCGTCAACGAGCCGATCCTCGACTACGCGCCGGGGTCCCCGGAACGGGCCGGGATCGAAGCCGCACTCAAAGACCTGGGATCGCAGACCACCGAACTGACGATGACGATCGCCGGAAAGCAACGGATGGCCGGTGGGGACTCGATCGACGTGGTCAGCCCGCAACGGCATTCCCACGTTCTGGGCCGTACGAACAACGCTGTCACTGCCGACGTACAGGCGGCCATCGATGCCGCACTAGCCGCGGCACCGGTGTGGCGCGGACTCCCGTTCGAAGAACGGGCCGCGGTGTTTCTGCGCGCGGCCGATCTGCTGTCCGGCCCGTGGCGGACCCGGCTGAACGCGGCCACGATGCTCGGCCAGAGCAAGACCGTCATCCAGGCCGAGATCGACTCGGCCTGCGAACTGATCGACTTTCTGCGGTTCAACGTCAGCTTCGCGCACGAGATCCTGGGCGGACAGCCGCAATCGGCCAAGGGAGTGTGGAATCGCTCGGACTACCGCCCGCTGGAGGGCTTCGTCCTGGCCATCACCCCCTTCAACTTCACCGCGATTGCGGGCAACCTGCCGACCGCGCCCGCGCTGATGAGCAACACGGTCGTCTGGAAGCCCTCGCCCACCCAACAGTTGTCCGCGCACTTCACGATGCGGTTGCTCGAGGCGGCGGGACTCCCGCCCGGCGTGATCAATCTGGTCACCGGAGACGGTACGGCGATCAGTGCGGTCGCACTGCCCCATCGAGACCTGGCCGGCATCCACTTCACCGGCAGCACGCCCACCTTCCAACACCTCTGGCGCACCGTCGGCAACGGGATCGACCGATACCGGTCCTACCCAAGGCTGGTCGGCGAGACCGGCGGCAAGGACTTCGTCATTGCCCACCCCGGCGCCGATGCCGCCGGCCTGGTCACGGCACTGGTCCGCGGTGCGTTCGAGTACCAGGGGCAGAAGTGCTCAGCTGCCTCGCGCGCGTACGTCCCCCGCTCCTTGTGGGAAGCCGGCGTACGAGACGAGCTTGCCGACGTCACCGGTTCGCTGAGCTACGGTGACCCCGCGAATTTCACGAACTTCGGTGGTGCGGTCATCGACCGGCGCTCCTACGACCGGCTGTCCGGCGTTCTGGAGATGGCCGCGGCAGACCCCGCATTGGCCGTGCTCGCCGGTGGCAGCGCCGACGACTCGGAGGGATTCTTCATCCGGCCGACCGTGGTCACCAGCGCCGACCCCACTCACGAGGTGTTCACCAAGGAGTACTTTGGGCCCTTCCTCGCCGTCCATGTCTATGCCGACGCCGACTACGACGGAGTGCTGGACCAAGCTGCCGACATCGCGCCGTACGCGTTGACGGGTTCCATCTTCGCCACCGATCGCCGGGTGATCGACGACGCGCTACATCGATTGCGCTTCTCGGCCGGAAACTTCTACATCAACGACAAGCCCACCGGCGCGGTCGTCGGCCAACAGCCCTTCGGTGGCGCTCGGGCCAGCGGTACCAACGACAAGGCCGGCTCACCGCTGAACCTGCTGCGCTGGGTCTCCCCGCGCACGGTCAAGGAGACCTTCGATCCGGCCACCGATCACCGCTACCCACACATGAACTGATTGTGCACACATACTCGGGAGCTAATATGTAAGCATGACGCTCCGCCGTACGACCATCGAACTCGACGAAGAGCTACTGGCTCGGGCGAAGAAGGCCCTTGGTCAATCGACCACCCGTTCCACGGTGGAGGAAGCGCTGCGCAGGGCCGTGGACGACGTGCAAGCGGTCAATGCTGATCGCGCGGCTCGCCAGCGGCGCTACCTCGACCAGCTGGCCGACTACGTAGATCTCGAAGTGCTGGAGTCGGAGCAGATGTGGCGGTAGCCGGTTGGCTGCTGGACAAGAGCGCTGCCTCCCGCGCCTCGGATCCGACGGTCGGCCACCAACTCGCCGACCTTGCCGGTCAACTCTTCATCTGCCCCGTGGGCGAACTCGAGCAGCTGTACTCGGCGCGTTCGGCCGCTGATTACGACCGGCTCAAAGAGCAGCTGCGAACCAGCCTCGAGGTCGTCCAGGCGCCCTCGGATCTGCTGGACCGGGCCCTGGAACTGCAGCGTGACCTCGCCCATCACCACGGCATGTGGCACCGCACCCCGATTCCCGATCTCCTGATCGCCGAGACTGCGCTGCACCACGGCCTCGGGATCGTCCACGTCGACCGCGACTTCGGGCGGATCAGCGAGGTACGGCCGCTGACCGCGCGACGTCTGGACTGATCACGATGGCAGTGCACATAGTCTTCGAAACGCACTCGATCAGCACCGACAACGTGATGGGAGCCGCGACTGGCTGGCTCCCCGGTCGGTTGTCCATGCAGGGGCGGGAGCTGGCCGCGGAGTTGGGTCGTCGGCGTGCCGATGATGGGCTCGCGGCTGTCTTCAGTTCGGATCTGTCTCGGGCCGCTGAGACGGCGGCGATCGCCTTCGGCGACACACTTCCGATCCTGCTCGACTGGCGTTTGCGCGAATGTGACTACGGCGAGTGGAACGGGCGCTTGCGCGACCAGGTTCATGGTGACCGGCGCGAGTTCCTCGACCGGCCCTACCCCGCCGGGGAGAGTTGGCGCGCCGCGATCGCCCGCGTGGCTGGCTTCCTAAAAGATCTGCCAGTGCGATGGGCCGGCACACGGGTCTTGGTGATCGGGCATCTGGCCACCCGCTGGGCCCTCGACGAGGTGTTGGCCGGCGTACCGCTGGAGCGCTCGTTGCTGGAGGACTTCGCCTGGCAGCCGGGCTGGGAATACGAGGTTCAGTAGCGGATCGCGTCGATGACCTTTGCGCGTACCGCGACGATCGCCGGGATGATTCCGGCCAGCGCACCAACTGCGGTGGCGGCCAGGAAGCCCTCCACGGCGGCCTGCAAGGGGAACGGCGGCAGGTCCTCGATCGGCACGCTGAGGATCTGCTCGTAGGGCAGATTGAGGACGAGCGCGACCGCGCAGCCGATCGCCAGTGCACCGGCAACCGCTGTGGCGCAGACACTTTCCAGCAGGATCGTGATGAATACTCGCCCGGATGTCGCACCGAAGCTGCGCCGTACCCCGATCTCGCGGATGCGCTGGCGGACCACCACGAGTCCTACGTTCAGCACGC
>JALZIL010000150.1 GCA_030860305.1 Actinomycetota bacterium | reverse complement strand
CCAGGCGGCGATCCTCACGCAACACCCGCGCACGCGAGACCCGCAACTTCGCCGGATGCAGATAACCCGCAGCCGTCGGATCGCCACATGGACCGACCACTGGCGGCGCCGGAGGCACCGGCGGCGGAGGCACCGCCGCGGGACACGCTGACGGGCCGCTCGAGAGGTAGCCGTACAGTCGGCCGTCGTTGACGAAGCGGACATCGTGTCCGGGCGACCCGGACAGGAAGTCGGGCTCGCAGTCCCCGTTGAGATCGCCGGGTGCGGCCACGCTGCGACCGAGGTTGGTGTTTCCGGGCGGCTGGTCGGCCTCGTCCTCGGGGGGCAGGTCGAACACCTTCTGCAGCGTCCCATCGCTGAGGAACACGTAGCTGCCGTCGAAGGAGCCGATGTACAGGTCCGGGATGCCGTCGCGGTTGTAGTCGGTCTTCTCGAGCGAGTACCCGAACAC
Organism: Actinomycetota bacterium; assembly: GCA_030860305.1. The sequence goes on along the minus strand of JALZIL010000150.1, from coordinate 1,808 downwards.
GCCGAAATCCTCGGGGGTCGGATCGATCAGGCTCAGCATCGGGTTGTCGAACGGATCGCTCGGAGCCCCGCTCGCGACGGCTTGCCCACTGAAGACCCAGGCGCGCCCCTCTCGGCTCTTCCCCGCCTGATTGTCGCGGTCAGGACCAGTCTGCATGAAGCCGATGCCGTAGACATCGTCGAACCCGTCGTTGTTGATGTCGCCAGGCGCGCCGGCCTGGACGATCTGCAGCCCGAAGAGGGCGCCCTCCTGGGGCACCGGGTCGTCGATCTTGCGCAGGAGGTCGCCGGTACTGCCGCTGTAGATGTAGATGCGACCCTGGCGCTCGTTGCACCCGGGCTCTTCGTACCAGCAGGCCTGTTCTGTCGCCGGGTTGATACCCGTAGTCCAGGCGGTGACGGACTGGTCCCAGACGCCGTCGCCATCGACGTCGCCCACCCCCTCGTTGACGATGCCCGCCCCGCCGCAGACCTGCTGGGTGAACGGGTTCCCCGGCCCGGGCGGCGGCGAGATGCACCTGCCGTCCGGGCCCAGGTACCGGTCCTCCACCGGGACGTCGAGGGTACCCCGCGGCTCGGGCAGCTGGTCGCCGGTGGCGCCGTTGAAGATGAACGACTGTCCCTGGTCCTTGCGGCACCCCGGAGGAATCGTGTCCTCCTCGCCGCAGCCGGCCGGGAAGTCGTTCTGGAAGGCGCCGACGAGAACCTCGGAGATGCCGTCGCCGGTGATGTCGCCGGCCTTCGACGCCCAGCCGAAGTAGCCGTTGGCCTGCGGCTGGGGGTTGTTGAGATCGTAGAGGTACTCGCCGTCGGCGCCGCTGAAGACATAGGCCTTGCCCTGGCTGCGGTTACAGCCCGGGTTCTCTGGGCCTGGCGTGCAGGAGTTTCCGTTCGCATCGACGTTCTGGCGGTTCGCGGCGGCCACGAGATCGCTGATGCCATCGCCGTCGATGTCTTCGAGGTTGCTGATGCTCCAGCCCAGGCCGCAGGCAAAGCCCATGCAGGGCTGGGGCTCGGGATGGTCGATGCGGTAGATCGGCTGGCGCGTCCTGCCGCTCATCGCATACACGCGCCCGGTGTTCGGCGCAGCGACATCAAGGTCGTAGGCCGAGATCCACACGTCGGGCACTCCGTCGCCGTCGAGGTCCCCGGCGCTGGCCATGCGATCGGCGAAGCGGCCGCCCTCCTGGGCATCGAAGGCCTCGATCCGAAGCGTGTCGTACGGCGTGTCCGGCCCTGCGGCCGAGGCCAACGTCGCGCCGAGCACGAGGATTGCCAGACCAGCGCCGATCGTGGCGAGCGTTCGCGTCCTCAAGATGTCTCCTCCCCACAGGTGTACCTTGCCGGCGGCACGGTACCGAAAAACTGCGCGAGGTGCCAGTCAGGTGGTGGCTAGAGCGAGGCTCGGCGAACCGGCCGCCACAGGACAAGCAGCCCCAGGCCGACCAGCGCGAGGGCGATACCTCCGTAGCGCAGCGCGGCCTCGACTGGTTCGGGCAGCCTCTCGGGCTCCGTGATGGCCGCTACGGCTTTCGCGAGGTCCTGCTTCTGGGTCTCCGGCGTGCCCGCGCGCGTGTCGGTCCAAACAGCGAGTGCCGCCTGTTCGGTGGAGATGAGCCCCAACCGGCTGCCCAGGTCGGGCAGGCCTTCCTTGGCGCCAAACCCGATCCGCGAATCGAAGGGGCGGCTGGAGAGACGCAGGGCGGGGGTGAACGACTCGCCCTCATCGAAGGAGGACTGAAGCGAGACGTGGTTCATGACGTTGGGCAGGTCCTCCTCGCGACGGTCGTCGTACGCGACCTGGAGGCG
>JALZIL010000303.1 GCA_030860305.1 Actinomycetota bacterium | reverse complement strand
GGATGCATCTTGGCCAGACGATCCCCGCTCTGCCCGTACGGGAAATGACCGTCGCGGTGGCTTGCTATCGCGACCAGTTCGGGTTCACGGTCCGACACCAGGACAGCGGGTTCGCCGTACTGCTCCGGGATGAGGCCGAGATCCACCTGTGGGAGTCGAGCGATGTCACTTGGGAGCAGCGCGATTCGATCGAACGACCGGTCCGATCCGGCGCCGAGTCGTTTCTCGCCGGCACGGCGAGCTGCCGCATCCAGGTTGACGAGGTCGACGCGCTGTACGACGAACTACGCGACGCTGGGGTGTTGCATCCGGTCTCGAGCGACGGCGTTGCCGACACCGATTTCGGAACCCGGGAGTTCGCCACACTCGACATCGACGGGAATCTGATCTCGTTCTTCAGGCGGGTCACACCCCGCACCTGAACTCGGCGCACCTGAACTCGGCGGGCCTGACTACGCAGACGTCATGGCCGCACATGCCCGGCCAGGACCTCCGCGGCCCGGTCGGTGTCCTGCTCGCTGGTCGACACGTGGAAGGACAGCCGGAGCCGACCGGCCCGTACCGATCCGACGATGCCTGCGCGGGTCATGAGATCGGGGACCAGCTCGTCGGCCATGACCGACACGATCGCTGAATCGGCCGACGGCAGGCCGGTAGCGCGACGGAAGCGTTCGGCGAGACCGAGGGCGTGGGTGTGCAGTGCGGTGCGACCCACCTCGTTGAGCAAGTCCAGGGCCGGTGCTGCACCGACCCACGAGTGCCAGGCCGGGGACAGGTCGAATCGCCGGGCGTCGGTGGCCAGCCGCAATGGGGTCCCATAGATGCTGGACCACCGGTCCTCGCCGGCGTACCAGCCAGCATTGTTCGGCACCAGCGCGTCGCACAGGTCTGGGTGCACGGTGAAGAACGCTGTCCCGCGTGGTGCGAGCAACCACTTATAACCGCCACAGACGGTGTAGGCGAAGTGGCCGGCGTTGATCGGCAGCCATCCGGCAGCTTGGGTCGTGTCGAGCAGCACCTTCGTCCCGGTCACCGCGCAGGCGGCCCGCAGGCCGTCGAGATCCGCGATTCGGCCGTCAGCTGACTGGACCGCAGAGACCGACACCAGTGCCGTACGAGCCGTGACGGCGTCGGCGAGGCGTTCAAGCGATACCTCGCGGACCGTGATGCCCCGACCGCCTTGGGCGTGGAACGGAAACAGGATGCTAGTGAAGTCGCCTGCGGCGGTCAGCACTTCACTGCTCGCCGGCAACGAGGCGGCGACCAAGCCGGCGAAAACCGAGACCTGGCTTCCGACCGCGACCGAAGTTGGGTCGACAGCGACCAGTTCTGCGTACGAAGCGCGCGCCGAAGCCAGAACCCCGTCGTAGTCGAGGGGATTGGCGGTCCCTCGCCGCCAGTCCTGCAACACGGCTTGCAGTGCCAACAGGCTTCGCCGCGGTGGCAGCCCCATCGTCGTGGTGTTGAGGTAGATCACCTCAGCGTCGAACTCGGCACGCGCTCGATCGAGCCGGTATCTCTGGGCGGTGCTCAACACATCGAGGGCGCTCCCCATCGAAGGACTCTGACCACGTGCGGACAAGTGCGGCATGGGAACTACATTCCACGACACTGGGTTGCCGCGCTATGACCTCCCGAAGGAGGTTCATAGCTCTGCTTTGGCATCGCGCCCTCACGCCCATCGGTGATCTTGACCTTATGGTGGCGACACGCCGATGAAATGGCCGGAAAACCGCAACAAGGTCAAGATCACTAAGGAGGAGCCGTCCGAATGGACCCCGTCGGCCGCTGATCTTCCGGAGGTGGCCCGGAGGGGTTCGTTGTTCGTCCGCCCGGGCCGGTGGGTCGGTCGACGGCAGGACCGATGGTGTAGGGCAGGTTGGCAGTCGGACAGATAGAGTGCTAAGTACCGATCCGCCCCGAGGAGCCCCACGAACGTGCCCACTTATCAGTACGCCTGCACCGATCCGGCCTGCGATCACCGCTTCGAGCAGTTCCAGAGCTTCACCGACGCCGCGCTGACCGATTGTCCGGTTTGCTCCGGGCGGCTGCGCAAGGTGTACGGCTCGGTCGGGGTCGTGTTCAAGGGCTCTGGGTTCTATCGGAATGACTCCCGCGCGGAGACCAACGGTGCCAAGAACAAGAAGAACGGCGAGGCAGCCAAGGACGCCTCGTCCACGTCCGCGTCGAGCAGTTCATCGGACTCCTCGTCCAGCGCTTCAGAGTCGTCCAGTAGCAAGGACGCGGCGTCGGGCAAGGAATCGTCCGGTTCCTCGTCGAGCAGCACCTCGGATTCGTCCTCTTCGTCTTCATCATCGGCCTCGCCGGCCAAGGCCCCAGCGAGGTCCGGCAGCTCGACCACCGGCTCGTCGGGCAGCCGCCGCTCCTGACTTTCGCACTCCATCCACAGCCCGCCGGCCAGTATCCACAATCTGGCCCGGCACGGGCTACGGGAGGCCGCTGGCTCCTAGCTTCAGAGGATGCCGGTCCGTACGCTCCTGCCGCTGTCCTCGCTCGCGCTGTCGCCGCGCTGGCTGAGCGCTCGACGCCTCGCCGCAGCCCTGTTGGCCGCCGCTGCGCTGATCTTGGCGGTGACACCGGTAGCGCAGCCGCCGACCGCCACAAGGGAGCCACCCCAGTCCGCGGTGCTGGTCGCCGCACAGGATCTTCCGGCCGGGCGCACGATCGGAACCGATGACCTGCGCTCGGCCGAGCGCACCAGCGCGCAGTTGCCGGACGGCGCGTTGACACCCGAGATGGACGTCGTCGGGCGGGTCGTCACCGGCTCGGTACGACGCGGCGAGGTCATGACAGATCGCCGCTTGCTCGGACCAGGCCTGTCGGCCAGCCTCGATGCCGGAGTCGTGGCCAGTCCGGTGCGGTTGGTCGATCTGGAGGTCGCTGCACTGTTGCGGGCCGGTGATCGGGTCGACATCCTCGCCGCAGTCCAGGACGCACCGAGCGCCACCGTTGTCGCGGCCGGAGTGGTCGTGCTGGCCGTTCCGCTCGCGGAATCCGAAGATTCTCGGCCTGCCGAACCGATCGGCCTGGTGGTAGTCGCCGTCGACCAGGACACCGCAGCGCGCTTGGCCGCGGCCGCAGCTTCGGGCACTCTCACAGCTACACTCCTGCCCCCTTAGGAGCCAACGGAGTTCGCGGCGTCGCCGCCCCAACAACCGGGAGTACACATGAAGGGCTTCAAGGACTTCCTGCTCCGCGGCAACGTCGTGGAGCTGGCTGTCGCCGTGGTCATCGGTGCGGCGATTACCGCGCTGGTCAGCTCCTTCACCAGCTCGTTTCTGAACCCGCTGATCGGTCTGATCGGCGGCGGCGGCGAGACCGGCGGAACCGCAACGGTCAACGGTCAGGTCTTCACCTGGGGTGCCTTCATCGGCGCCATCATCACGTTCGCTCTGACCGCTGCCGTCATCTATTTCGTCGTAGTGCTGCCGATAAAGAAGATCGCCGAACTACGAGCCCGCGGGGAGGAGCCGGGACCCACCGCTTCCACCGATGTGGAACTGCTCACCGAGATCCGCGACCTGCTTCGCGGTGGCGCGGGACTACCGCAGGCGCCGGCTCCCACGGTCGGCGCGCATGGGGAGCAGCTGCCGCCGTATCAACCCAACAGAGCGTCGACGTAGCACCAACGCCAGGCCTCGCCGGGCTCTGCGCTGCGCATCACCGGATGCTGCCGCTGGGAAAAGTGCTCATCGGAGTGTCGAAGCGGTGATGAATCACAACAACCGACGTACCCACAGCTCAGGCACATGCGCAGGTGTACCCAGTCTCGCCGCCCGGCCTCCAGACAACTGATGCACCCTTCGGCTTCCACTGGACGCGAAGGGATCTGAGCCTCGCGCAGGTGCTCGCAGCCATCGGTGCGGGCCGGGGTCAAGTCGGCGGAACGACCGCCGCTGTCCAGCTCCACGACCCGGTCGAGAACGGTCTCTTCGATGTCCAGCGCGCTGAGCACCGTACGAAGCACGTCGTCCGGCACGTCCCCGCTGTCCCTGGCGAGCAGCACTTCAGCACGTTCGGCGTCGATCATCCGGGCTCGCAGTCGGGCATAGACAGCACTCGGGGTCTCCGAGGTAGCCCCGAGTCGCTCCCATACTGCGTCGGCCCGATCGAGGCCGCGACGGCGAAGCCGCTCGACCACGTCCGGTGGCTCGTCGCCGGTCAGTGATCGGTCGAGTTCTGCAAGCCCTTTTCCAGCAGCCCGCTGGAAGAGGGCTGCCTCGGCGAGGGTGTCCTCAGCCGGATCAGGACCGGCCAGCCCGAGTCGGCGCACCAGCCACGGCAGCGTCGAACCTTGCAACAGGAGGGTTCCGGCCGTCACCACGAGTGCGATCAGAATCAGTGCTTCTCGCTGTGGTGTCTCGGGCGGAAGAACGAAAACTGCGGCGAGGGTCACCACGCCGCGCATGCCTGCCCAACTGATCAATGCCGGAGCCCGCCAGGTAGGCGCCGGATCGTTGCGCGCCACCCGTGGAACCAGGCGTGAGGCATAGCTGACCGGAAATACCCAGACGATGCGCAAGGCGATGACTGCACCCAGCACCGCGACCGCCACCAGCAGAATCCGGCCCAGGCCGAGGTCGCTGTCGGCAAGGTCGTCGACGATGGCCTTGGCCTGCAGGCCGATCAACAGGAAGACGGAGTTCTCGAGAACGAACTGCACCGTGGACCAGTTGGCCTGCTCCAGCACTCGGGATTGCGCCGTGAGTAGCACCGGAGCTCTGTGCCCCACGAGCAGACCGGTGACCACGACCGCCAGAACCCCCGAAGCCCCGATCTCCTCGGCGATCAGATAGGCCACGAAGGGCGTCAAGAAGGAGATCGTGATGTCGGTGAGCAGATCGCGAACCCGGCCGCGGATGAAGCCGATGACCACAGCGACGCCGACGCCGACGGCCAGGCCTCCGACGACCGACAGCGCGAAGCTCCCGACCACACCGCCGACGCTGAGGCCGCCGGCCAGCGCTGCAACTGCCGCCCTGAGGCAGACCAACGCTGTGGCGTCGTTGACCAGGCTTTCGCCCTCCAGAATCGTGACGATTCTTCGTGGCATGCCGACCCGTCTCGCAATCGCCGTGGCCGCCACCGCGTCGGGCGGAGCTACGACCGCCCCCAGGGCAAACGCAGCGGCCAACGGGATGGGCAGCAGCGCCCAGGCCAGCAAGCCGATGCCCACGGTGTTGAACACCACCAGACCGACCGACAGCAGCGCTATCGGACGCAGGTTGGCCCGGAAGTCGATCAGTGAGGTCTTGACGGCCGCGGCGTAGAGCAGCGGAGGTAACAGCCCGATCAGGATGAGATCCGGTGTGATCCGTACCGGGCCGATGACGGGCAGGTAGGACGCTGCGATGCCCAGGACGACCAGCAACAACGGCGCCGGAACTCCGTACCGACGGGCCACCCCGCCGATCCCGGCCACCGCTGCAAGAAAAGCGACCAGACCAATGGCTGTCTCCACCACTGCAAGTCTGCCAGCGGCGCTGTCTCCCGACTCCTGGCGCTGCTCGGCAGCGCTGCCGTTCGGCGACGTGACCACTAGTCAATCGCTGACGTGGCCCCGATGTACGTACCATGCGGCCCGTGCGACGCGTCTGCTTGTTTCTCGTGCTGGTCTTGAGCAGCTGCGTGACCGAAGTGGAAGGCCAGGCCCGACCGAACCAGGACGCAGCCGCAGAGGGGCGGCCAGGTACACCGCCGACGGTGACATCCCCGGGGTGACGACGCTGACGTCCCCTTCGGCACTGCAACAGCGGCGCGGACGTCGACTACCCCGCCTCCCCTCCGTACGGCGGCGACCACGACCCGGCCTGGGCGGACTGACACGGGCACGATCTACCCCGAGCCGATCCGGTCGGAGAACGCCGTGCACTCACTCGAGCACGGGGCGGTCTGGGTGACCTACGCACCGGATCTCGGCGTGCAGGACATCGAGGTCCTGGACGCGCTGGTGGCCGGAGTCGACCACACGATGCTCAGTTCGTACGAAGACCTGGATGCGGCGGTCTCCGTGCAATCGTGGGGCGGTCAGCTCAAGGTCGACTTCGCCGACGATCCTCGGCTGGAGGCCATCGTAGGGATCCACCGACTCAATCCAGTGACGACGCCCGAGATCGGCGCCACCTGCTCGAACCCGGAGTTTGCGGCCTCGCCGCGAGCCCGGGCTCCTAGCCGCTGCCGGCAGCCTCAGCTGACCCGGCGACACCAGAATCCGAGCGGAGCACGGCTCGACGTCTTAGTTGCCGCGAGGAGGGCGTCGCAGCCCGGTATCAGGAGTGTGAACGGTCGAACTGTCCCGGTACGAATGTACGCAGCGCCACGACGCAGCCCGGACGATCCTGCACCACCTCAGCTCGACCGGTCGCCACATCGACGAAGACGATCAATCCGTATGGCGACTCGTCGTCCGGGCCGTAGTAGGGGCCGTCGGATCGTGGCGACAGTCCCACCTGCGGGACGGCCATGTCGCTATGCAGGCCAGGCAGGCTTGCCGGCTCGAGGGAGGCCGCTTGGCAGATCAAACGAGCGCCGTCGAAGACCGGGTAGCCGCGAAGGGACTCGTCCTGAAAGGTGAGCCGGACCGCCGAGTTGAGGTCCCACGTGTCTGCGAACACCGGAAGTCGGGGTGCCACCGTGGCCGTCATTCCGAAGACGTACACAGTTGACCCTGCTGCCGGCCGATCGATATCGCGCAGTACGGCGAGAACCTCGCTCTGCAGGTCGGCCGAGCGCTGCCAGGCTCGCTGCTGGTCGAGGAGCTGAATCGCGTTGCCCGACGCGAGTACCGCGAAGGCCGTCGTCGCCACGAGGACGGGTTTGCCTCCTCGAAGCAGCAATGTCCCAGCCACCATCCACGTCGAGTACACCAGCAGCATCAACGGCAGGGCCGCCATCATGTTTATCCGATTCTCCAGACCGGCACTCAACGGCGTCCAATACACCGAGGGAATGAGGACGGCGTACGAGGCCGCTACACCGACAATCCCGTATGCGGTCAGTCTCAGCCAGAACGCAAGCTGGCCTCGCAGCTCTTCGTTTCCGCGCTGACGCATTAGGAGGGCGACGACGATGACCGCGACAAAGGCCAACAGACCCGCGAGGCGAGAGACGCCGAAGGGCAGCGTGGCCTGTCCGAGCAGTCGCAAGCCGTCGACTGCGAAACCGGGCGCCTGGCTGAGCTGAATCCAAAGCGGAGCGATGTACTTCTCGGTCGCCGCTGCAGACCATATGAGCGCAGCGCTGACTGCTATGACGTCTGCCGCCCAGCGGATCACCGCCTCCCGTCGAGGGGCCCGGGTCAGGTAGAGCGTGCCAGCAACGAGCGCCGCTGTCGCCGCGAGCTCGTAGGTGAGCACGCTGATCACGTACAAGAACACGGCTACTGCGTGCATGCCGCGACCGTCCTTGCCCGGTCTCCGCAACGCACGCAAAGCAACGACGAGTCCGATGAGGAAGAAGCAGATCGCGATGTTGTTCACGCTCGCCGTAGCCCAGAGACGGCCGCTGCTCGACCACGGCACCAGCAGCGTAAGTGCCGCGATGGCACCTGCCTGAATCCGATTCAGAGCGAGTGTCCGCAGAACAAGGTAGAAGCATGTCGACGTCGCGGCACCGAGACTGATCGCCATGAAGAGCCATGCCACGACGGAGTCGCCGAACAGAACTGGCGGTACAGCGAGAATCGGGGGGAGCAGTGGCTTGCCCCCGAATATCCCGGCGTAGAACTCGACCAGGGTCCAGTACCCCGCGTTCGGCAGGTGGCGATATGCGTCTAGGGATGACCAGTCGTCGGAGTAGAAGCCGCCACGAGCCAGGTGAGGTCCGTAGGCAGCGAAGGCGACCAGGAGGAGGAGACCGGTGGCGACGGTCATCTCGCGGAGACCCACCCGCGAAACGGATGACCAAGGCCGTTGGGGCTTTCCTGCACGTTCGCCTGGGTCGGTTCCGCAGCCCACGTCGCGGGAGCGACCACCATCAGTCTTCGGTGATCGCACAGACGCAGACTAGGCCCGCTCGGGGTCGATGATGAGCGGCACCTCGACGCCTGCCTGCTCGAGCCGGCTGGTGGAGGTGTCTGCCTAGGCCGGCGGTTGATGCAGGCCGAAGGTCGAACCCTGGTCGTCCGTGCAGGTCTGAAACCGGCCGAACCGGGCCACCGTCTCCTCGTTCTCGCTCGAGACGTAGTCGCCGATGCTGCCGCCGAGGGCCCGCACCCGCTCCAGCGCTGCCGAGAGGTCACTGACGCGGAAGAAGAGGTACGGGCTGGCTCCGGGGTCGCTGCCGTGCAGACCACCGGGGATGTTCGGTGTCTCGATCGTCGCCCCGGCTTTCTCGTCGACGAACTCCCAGCCGAACAACTGCCCATAGAACGTGCGGGCCTTGTCGGTGTCGGCCACGCCGATTTCGAAGAAACTCAGGGATCCATCCATGGCCACAACGCTAGAGCCACCGACGCACAATGACTTGGACGAATGTGACTGCCGACCCGGGCCGTTTGGCACAAGGGGTCCTTGAGCCAACGGAATCGGGCTGTCACTCCCAGTGCGGGGGGCGTTCGCGGAGCAGCCGCTCGTCGTCCGCACTGAGCCGGTCCACGTCGCGCGGACGCTCGCCCCAGCCGATGTCCAGATCCTCGATCTTCTTGTCCGGAACGCGCGTCGCCACAGGGGCCGGCTCGATCTTGACCAGCTCGCCGCCCGGTTGGGCCGACGCCGCCTCGGTCGGATCCCCCACGATCGAAGACTGTAGGCCGCCACGACCGTACGGCATCTCGTAGCCTGACCCGCGTGGTAACCAAGACCAACACTCCGGTCACCAACGACACGGCCGTCGTGATCGACAGCGCCACGTTGTCCGGAGCCGATGTCGTCGCGGTGGCTCGGGCCGGCGCCCAGGTACGGCTGACCGACCAAGCATTGGCGGCCATCGCGCGGGCGCGGGCAACCGTGGATCGCCTGGCCGCCTCGCCCAACCCGGTCTACGGCGTGTCGACCGGCTTCGGGGCACTGGCCACAACGCACATCCCCGTGCAGCGCCGGGCCGACCTACAGCGTTCGCTGATCCGTTCCCATGCTGCGAGCACCGGTGGCGAGATCGATCGCGAGATCGTACGGGCGCTGATGCTGCTGAGGCTGCGGACGCTGGCCAGCGGATGGACCGGCGTACGTCCGGAGACCGCTACCGCCCTGCTGGGCCTGCTCAATGCCGGAATCACCCCGGTTGTGGGCGAGTACGGATCACTCGGCTGCTCCGGCGACCTGGCACCGCTGGCACACGTGGCGCTGGCGCTCATGGGCGAAGGGGAGGTCCGCGACAGCGAGGGCGTCGCGCAGCCCGCCGCCCAGGCGCTGGCTGCCGCCGGACTCACCGCCGTCACTCTCGCCGAGAAAGAGGGCCTGGCGCTGATCAACGGCACCGACGGGATGCTGGGCATGCTGCTGCTGGCCGCCGCCGATCTGCATGCTCTGCTCGTCGCCGCCGACATCTCCGCGGCCATGAGTGTGGAGGCAGTGCTGGGCACCAACCGGGTCTACGCCGAGGACCTGCAGGCCCTGCGACCGCATCCCGGCCAGGCCGTCTCGGCGGCCAATCTTCGTAAGCTCTTGGCTGATTCGGACATCGTTGCCTCGCACCAGGTCGATCCGGCGAATTGTCCGATCGTGCAGGACGCCTACTCGCTGCGTTGTGCTCCGCAAGTCGCCGGCGCCGTCCGCGACACCCTCGCCCATGCTGAGGCGGTCGCCGCTCGCGAGTTGACCAGTGTGATCGACAACCCGGTTCTGCTGCCCGATGGCCGGGTGGAGTCCAACGGAAACTTCCATGGGGCCCCTATTGGCTACGTTCTCGACTTCCTGGCCATCGCCGTTGCCGACCTTGCCTCGATCAGTGAGCGACGTACCGACCGGCTCTTGGATCCGGCGCGAAGCCATGGCCTGCCACCGTTCCTGGCCGGTGAGCCGGGTGTGGACTCCGGCCACATGATCGCGCAATACGCCGCCGCAGGCATCGTCAGCGAACTCAAGCGACTCGCGGCTCCGGCTAGTGTGGACTCGATCCCGTCCAGCGCCATGCAGGAGGACCACGTTTCGATGGGCTGGGCTGCTGGGCTCAAACTCCGCCGTGCTATCGACGGACTTCGTCGGGTGCTGGCCATCGAAGTTCTCACCGCCGCACGGGCTTTGGACCTCAGGGCGCCGTTGGCGGCGGCTCCGGGTACAGCGGCGGCCCGTGCGGCGGTACGGGCGCGGGTCGACGGTCCCGGCGCAGACCGCTTCCTGGCGCCGGAGATCGAGGCGGTGGTCGGGTTGCTCGGATCTGGTGACCTGATCGGGGCCGTCGAAGCCGTCACCGGGCCCTTGACGTGACGCACTTCTCTCCGGATGAGAGCGGGCCGACATACTTCCCCGAGGCAGACGGAGGTTCGGCGAGCGTCTCCTCCGCGCAGGCAAGTGCGTCGTCGAGACATTCCTCCTCCGCGGTGGAGAGTGCCTCGTCCTCCAGACATTTTTCGTCCGCGGAGACAGAAGCGCCGTCACCGAGGCCGAAAGGCAATCCGGCGAGCTTCGTGTCGATGTGGGCCGATCTCGTCGACATCGGACGTTCGCCGACAACAGGTGGCTATCGCCGCTTCGCGCTGACGCCTGAGGATGGACAACTGCGGGAGTGGTTCGAGCAAGAGGCGACCCGGCGGGGCTTGGACCTCGCGGTCGACCGAGCCGGCAATCAGTGGGCTTGGTGGGGCGACCCAGACTGCGATGGGCCTGGAATCGCCACCGGCTCACATCTCGATTCCGTGCCCGACGGCGGCGCGTTCGATGGCCCCCTAGGAGTCGTTTCCGCTTTTGCGGCGTTGGATCTGCTTGCCCTGCAGGGCATCACCTTGAGCCGGCCGATCGGGATCGCGTGCTTCTCGGACGAGGAGGGTTCCCGGTTCGGTGTGGCCTGCAGCGGCTCCCGCGTGCTCACCGGTGCCCTTGATCCCGATCGGGCCCGTGCCCTGACCGATCAGGACGGGATGAGCTATGCCGATGCGATGGCCTGGGCCGGACGAGCGCCGCACCTGCTCGCGGCTGACCCCGAGGCGCTGGCCAGGGTGGACTCCTTCGTCGAGCTGCACGTCGAACAGGGCCGGGGGCTGATCGAGTCCAAAGCGCCAGTGGGCGTGGCCAGTGAGATCTGGCCGCACGGACGATGGCGCTTCGCCTTCACCGGCCGAGCCGACCATGCGGGCACCACCCGCATGTCGGATCGCGCGGACCCGATGTTGACCTATGCCGTGACAGCGCTGGCTGGCAACAAACAAGCCCGCAGCCGTGAGGCCCGAGCCACATTCGGTCGAGTGACTCTGGCGCCCAACGGAACCAACGCCATCCCGTCGCAGGTTACCGCCTGGCTCGACGCTCGCGCCGAGGCTCCGGAGACTCTCGATGCCCTTGTCAGCGAGCTGTGCCGGCAGGCCACCGAGCGAGCCGAACGCGACGGTACGACGGTCGAGGTCACGGTGGAGTCCTCGACCGGCTCGGTCAGCTTCGATGTGCCGTTGCGCGACCGGCTGGCAACCGTGCTCGGCGGTGCCCCAGTGCTGCCGACAGCGGCCGGGCACGACGCCGGAGTTCTCTCCGCGGCGGGGATTCCCACCGCGATGCTCTTCGTCCGCAATCCCACCGGCATCTCGCATTCCCCCGAGGAGCACGCCGAACTCGGGGATTGCGCTGCCGGCGTACGCGCCCTGGCCGACGTACTCCGCGACCTCGCAATCTGAGCACCACCACTGCCCGAGGCCAGTGGCAGACTCTCCAGAGTGCCCGAAGGTCATACGCTGCATGGCCTGGCACGCGACCAGACACAACGATTCGCGGGTAAGCGGGTGCAGGTCACCAGCCCTCAGGGCACCTTTGCAGCCGGCGCCGCCCTGGTCGACGGCCAGGTCCTGGATGGGGTCACCGCCCACGGCAAGCATCTCTTCGCGTCGTTCGGCGAACGGATCGTGCACGTCCACCTGGGACTGTTCGGCAAGTACGCGGCCGGGACCGGCGATCCACCCGAGCCGCGCGGTGCGCTGCGGATGCGATGGGTCGTCGACGGCTATTGGACCGACCTACGCGGAGCGACCGCATGTGAGGTCGTGGCGCGCCCTGAGGTCGCCGCGATCGTGGCCCGACTGGGACCGGATCCGCTGCGGCCCAGACCCAACGGCAGGGCCGCGTACGCGCGGATCGCCCGCAGCCGGGCACCGGTCGCGGGCCTGCTGATGGATCAGAGCGTTTTGTCCGGCGTCGGAAACGTGTACCGCGCCGAGATCCTGTTCCGGCACCGGGTCCCGCCGTACCTTCCGGGCCGGGACCTCTCCGAGGACCGCTGGCGTGCGCTGTGGGCAGATCTGGTCACCCTCATGCGCGCCGGACTGCGTACCGGCCGGATCGTCACCACGCGCCCGCTGGATCGGTCCCGCCCTCGCGGCCACGTCAGAAGCGAGGACGCTCACTACGTCTACCGGCGTACCGGCCTGCCGTGCCGGGTCTGCCGCACGCCGATAACGATGCAACTGCTGCAGGGCCGAAAGCTCTACTGGTGCCTCACATGTCAGGCCTGACGCCCTGGGGTGCGGCGCAGGACGCTCGGTAGGAAGCGGGCGCCCGGACCAAGGGCGGCCACCGCGTCATGGGGGTTGCTCAGGGCACAACGCTGCAGTGAAAGGCAGCCACAGCCGATGCACGAGGTCAGCCCGTCGCGGAGCTGGGTGAGACCGGCGATCTGCTCGTCCAACCTGGCCTGCCAGGAGCGCGAGAGCCGAGCCCAATCCGCTCGCGTGGGCGAACGCTGTGCCGGCAACGTCGACAACGCCGAGCGGATCTCCTCGAGGGACAGTCCCACGTTCTGGGCCGCCCGGACGAAGGCCAGCCGGCGGAGAACGCCGCGCTCGTACCGGCGTTGCCCACCGCCGGTGCGGGTCGACGCGATCAAGCCAGCGCTCTCGTAGTACCGCAACGCCGAGGGCGCCAGTCCGGCTCGGTGGGCCAGTTCGCCGATCGGCAGGAGTTCGGTGCTCTTCACCGCGACCAGTTCCTTGACATGAAGTCAACTTTAACTTGCATTCTGCGAACATGACAACTGACGCGCACAACCGGACCGCACGAGTGGCCTTGGTGACCGGAGGATCCCGCGGGCTGGGTCGAGCTCTGACCCGGGAGCTGATCACCACCGGCTGGGTCGTAGTCACCGACGGGCGCGACGCCGGGGCGCTGTCTCGACTTCGCGCACACACGGCAGACACCGGTGCACTGGTCACCGTGCCCGGAGACGTCACCGATCCAGACCACCGAGCGGCCATGATCGACCAGGTCAAGAAGCTGGGCGGGCTCGACCTGTTGGTCAACAACGCCTCACTGCTTGGACCGAGCCCACAACCTGCCTTGGCCGACTATGCCATCGAGGTTCTCAGTGCGGTCTATGCCGTGAATCTGCTTGCTCCCCTTGCTCTCACCCAGCTCGCCCTGCCACATCTCGAACGAC
>JALZIL010000120.1 GCA_030860305.1 Actinomycetota bacterium | reverse complement strand
GTTCGGCGTGGCTTCTCGTCCTCATCCCGCTGATCGGGGCGGCCGTACTCCTTCTCGGCGGCCGGCGACTGGACAAGGTCGGACATCTCATCGGCTGCGCCACGATCGTGGCCGACTTCGTGCTTGCCCTCGCGCTCGTGGCCGCTCTTGCCGGGCAGGCCGAAGGCGAGAAGGCAGTCACAGACACGCTGTTCAGCTTCATCCCGGTCGGTGAACTGCAGGTGGACATCGGGCTGCTCCTGGACCCGTTGTCAGCGGTCTTCGTCTTGCTGATCACCGGCGTCGGTGCCCTGATCCACATCTATTCGGTCGGTTACATGGGCCACGATCCGGCCCGGCGCCGCTTCTTCGGGTACATGAACCTGTTCGTCGCGGCGATGCTGCTGCTGGTCCTCGGCAACGGGTACGTCGTGCTGTACATCGGTTGGGAGGGCGTCGGTCTCGCGTCGTACCTGTTGATCGCGTTCTGGTACCGCCGGCCGGCAGCGGCGACCGCGGCGAAGAAGGCCTTCATCATGAACCGGGTCGGCGACGTCGGCCTGATTCTCGCGATCTTCGTCATGTTCGCGACGCTCGGCTCTACGTCGTTCGCAGACGTCTTCGCCGGAGCGAGTGGGCTGGCGGCCGGAACCGTCACCGCCCTGGGACTGCTGCTGCTGCTCGGCGCCTGCGGCAAGTCCGGCCAGGTGCCACTGCAGGCCTGGTTGCCCGACGCGATGGAGGGCCCGACCCCGGTCTCCGCTCTGATCCACGCCGCGACAATGGTGACCGCCGGGGTCTATCTCATCGCTCGGTCCGCACCGCTGTTCGACCTGTCCGAGGCCGCGCGCACCGTGGTCACGATCGTTGGCCTGGTCACCCTGCTCTACGGCGCCATCATCGGCTGCGCATACGACGACATCAAGAAGGTCCTCGCCTACTCCACGGTCAGCCAGATCGGTTACATGTTCCTGGCCGCCGGACTCGGTCCGGCCGGGTACGCGGTGGCAATCCTGCACCTGCTCACCCACGGGTTCTTCAAGGCCGGTCTTTTCCTCGGAGCCGGGTCGGTCATGCACGGCATGAACGACGAGGTCGACATGCGCAAGTTCGGCGGCCTCGGATCGAAGATGCGGATCACCTACATCACCTTCGCCCTGGGTTACCTCTCGTTGATCGGTTTCCCGTTCTTCTCCGGCTACTTCTCCAAGGACCTCGTCATCGAGGTCGCCTTCGACTCCGGCGGCGCCTTGGGCTGGATCCTCGGCGGCGGGGCGATGCTGGCCGCCGGCCTGACCGCCTTCTACATGACCCGACTGATGGTGATGACCTTCCTTGGCAGGCCGAGGTGGGACAAGGACGCAGAACCGCACGAGTCGCCCTCGGTGATGACCGTGCCGATGATCATCCTGTCGCTGGGCTCGGTCTTCGCCGGCTTCATCCTCATCAATGTGATCCCGCTCGGCGCGTGGTTGGAGCCGGTGTTCGGCCCCGAGCCCGAGGCCGATCACGTCGTTGCACCGATCGTGGTGTCCATCCTCACCACGGTGGTCGTGGCTCTCGGCGTTGCTGCCGCCTGGTTCTTCGTCGCTCGTCGTGAGGTGCCCATCCGCCCACCGGTCAACGTCTCGCCGGTGATCAAGGCCGCCCGGGCGAACCTCTACGGCGATGCCTTCAACGAATCGGTGTTCATGCGACCTGGTCAGTGGCTCACCCGCGCGATGGTCTACGTGGACAACCGCGGCGTCGATGGTGCGGTCAACGGCCTAGCTGCTGGGCTCGGCGGAACATCCGGCCGGCTGCGCCGCACCCAGACCGGATTCGTCCGCTCGTATGCGCTGAGCATGCTCGGCGGGGCGCTCGTGGTCACCGTGGCGTTCCTGGCGGTGCGATTCGTATGACCGACGTGCCCTTCCTCTTGATCCTGATGGTCCTGCCGCTGGTGGCTGGGCTCGGACTGCTGGCCGTACCCGAAGACCGCCATGACCTGATCCGGCGGATCACACTCGGCGTGTCATTGCTCGTGCTGGTTCTGGCGGTGGCCATGACGGTGGCCTTTGAACCGAGCGGCCCGCGATTCCAGTTCATCCAGTCCTACAACTGGATTCCCGATTTCGGCGTGCAGTTCGCCCTCGGTGTGGACGGCATCGCCCTGGTGATGATCCTGCTGATCGGCCTGCTGGTGCCGGTCGTGATCGGCGCCTCCTGGAACGAGGGCGCCGACGCGGGTCGCGGCACCGGCAAGAGCGGCAGTATGCGGACGTTCTTCGCCTGGTTGCTCATCCTCGAAGCGCTGTTGATCGGCGTCTTCGCAGCCACTGACATCTTCCTGTTCTACGTCTTCTTCGAAGCGATGCTGGTCCCGATGTACTTCCTGATCGGCAGCTTCGGCGGGCCACGACGCCAGTACGCAGCGGTGAAGTTCTTCCTCTACAGCCTGGTCGGCGGCCTGATCATGCTGGCCGCGGTGATCGGCCTGTACGTGGTCAGCGCCAACGAGATCGGGCAGGGCACGTTTGCCTTCGATGCGTTGCGCCAGCTCAGCATCGATCCGGATCTGCAGAAGCTGCTCTTCCTGGGTTTCTTCATCGCCTTCGCGATCAAGGCGCCGCTGGTGCCCTTCCACACCTGGTTACCCGACGCCGGTGCCGAGGCACCGATCGGCGGCGCGGTCCTGCTCGTCGGGGTGCTGGACAAGGTCGGGACCTTCGGCTTCCTGAGGTATTGCCTGCCGCTGTTTCCCGACGCCAGTCGAGCTTTCGCGCCGGCGATCCTGGTGCTGGCCGTACTCGGGATCCTGTACGGCGCGCTGCTGGCCATGGGGCAGACCGACATGAAGCGGCTGGTCGCCTACACCTCGATCGCGCACTTCGGGTTCATCGCGCTGGGCGTGTTCGCCTTCACCACCCAGGCCGGGACCGGCGCTGTGCTCTACATGGTCAACCACGGCATCTCGACCGGGGCGTTGTTCCTGATCGTGGGCATCCTGATCAGTCGAGGGAAGTCGCGCACGATCGGGGACTACGGAGGCGTCAGCAGCGTCACCCCATTGCTGGCCGGGGCGTTCCTGCTGGCCGGCCTGTCCTCGCTCGCCCTGCCCGGGACGAACAGCTTCGTCAGCGAATTCCTGGTGCTGCTCGGGTCCTTCGGGCCGTACCCGGTCTTCTCGATCCTCGCGACGGTGGGCATCATCCTGGCCGCGCTCTACATCCTGTTGATGTACCAGCGCACGATGCACGGGCCGATCAAGCCCGCGGCGCGTGGATTCAAGGACCTGAGCAAGCGTGAGATGGCCTACCTCAGTCCCCTGCTGGCGCTGATCATCGTGCTCGGCGTCTATCCGAAACCATTGCTGGACATCATCACTCCGGCGGTCAACGCCACCATGGCCGATGTAGGTGCCGAAGTATCCACCGCGCAAGCCGGGAACGACGGAGGCGACTGATGCCCGACCTCAGTGCACCATCGGTCTCCTACGCTGGGCTTGCCCCGGTTCTCCTCGTGCTCACTGCGGCCTGCATCGGCGTCCTCATCGAGGCGTTCGCGCCCCGTCATCTGCGCTGGAAGGCGCAGGTGACCCTGGCCCTGCTCGGCACCGTCGGGGCGTTGATCGCAGTCGTCCTGCTGGCCGGTCGCAACGAGCTCACCGCGGCCCGGGCAGTCGCCGTGGACGGGACGGCCCTGTTCCTCGAAGGGACGATCGCAGCACTTGGTGCGCTGTCGATCCTGATGTTCGCCGAACGCGCTCTGGATCCGGCGAAGAGCGCCTTTGTCGCCTCCGCCGCGCTTCCGGTCGGCAGCTCCGCGGACCGCAAGCTGGCCGCGGCGCCGTACTCGCAGACCGAGGTCTTCCCACTGGCCAGCTTCGCCATCGGCGGGATGATGCTGTTCGCCGCCTCGAACAACCTGCTGGTGATGTTCGTGGCCCTCGAGGTTCTGTCGCTGCCGCTGTACCTGATCTGCGGGATGGCCCGGCGGCGCCGTCTCCTTTCCCAGGAATCGGCAGTGAAGTACTTCCTGCTGGGCTCCTTCGCCTCAGCGTTCTTCCTGTACGGCCTGGCCCTGATCTATGGCTTCTCGGGCACCGTCGACCTCGGCGAGATCCGGGAGTCCGCGGCCCGATCAGGCTCCTCGGACGCGCTGTTCGTCACGGGCTTGGCGCTGTTGATCGTCGGGCTGCTGTTCAAGGCCGGCATCGCGCCCTTCCATGCCTGGACACCGGACGTCTATCAGGGCGCGCCCACTCCGGTGACCGCTCTAATGGCCGCGTGCACCAAAGTGGCCGCGTTCGGCGCGATCCTGCGACTGCTCTACGTCGGCTTCGGGACGTCTGAATGGACTTGGCGCCCACTGATCTACAGCATCGCCATCGCGTCGATGGTGGTCGGCGCGATTCTCGGGATCACCCAGACCGACGTCAAACGGATGCTCGCCTACTCGTCCATCGCGCACGCCGGATTTCTCCTCGTCGGGGTGATCGCCCTGGGTGATGCCGCAACCGCCGGGCGCGGCCTGTCGAGCACCCTGTTCTACCTGCTCACCTACGGACTGACGACGATCGGTGGCTTCGCCGTCGTGACCCTCGTACGCGACGGTGACGGTGAGGCGACGCATCTGTCGAAATGGGCAGGGCTTGCCTCTCGGTCACCGCTGACGGCCGCGGTCATGACGCTGTTCCTGCTGGGGCTGGCCGGGCTGCCACTGACCAGCGGATTCACCGGCAAGTTCGCCGTCTTCAGGGCCGCAATCGACGACGGTGCGTGGCCGCTGGTGGTCGTGGCACTGCTGGCCAGTGCGATCGCCGCCTTCTTCTACCTGCGGGTGGTCGTGCTCATGTACTTCTCCGCGCCGGCCGACGACGGTCCGACGGTCGGCGTACCGGGCCTGCCCACGACGATCGTCCTCGCGGTCACGGCCGCGGCCACCCTCATCCTGGGGCTGGCTCCCAGCGCGGTCCTGGACCTGGCCGAGCAGGCCGCCGTCCTGGTCGGTTAGACGCAGGACTCTCGGTGCGCCCGCCCAGGAACAACCTCGCCGATTCGGCCATGCCGGGTCGAGCCGCTGCAGCACTCGGGCTCAGCGCGATCGGCGGCGACCTCGAGCCGGTGCTGCAGCGTGGGCTCGACGCGGTCGAGGAGCTGTTGCGGGCCAGCGTCGCCAGCGACTTCGAGTTCGTCGGCGAGGCCTCGCGTCACCTCGTCGAGGCCGGCGGCAAGCGGTTCCGTCCGCTGCTGACCCTGCTCGCGGCGCAGCTCGGCGATTCATCGGCCCCCGGCGTGGTCCCCGCGGCAGTCGTGGTGGAACTGACCCACCTCGCCACGCTCTATCACGACGACGTGATGGATGAGGCCGACGTACGCCGTGGGGCCCCCAGCGCGAACAGTCGCTGGGACAACAGTGTGGCCATCCTGACCGGAGATTTCCTCTTCGCCCGTGCCTCTGACCTGCTGGCCGACCTGGGGCCGGAGGCCGTACGGATCCAAGCCCGTACCTTCGAGCGGCTGGTCACCGGCCAGATCCGCGAAACCGTCGGTCCAGCCCCGGACGCCGACCCGGTCGAGCACTACATGTCCGTGCTGACCGACAAGACCGGGTCGCTGGTCGCCACGGCGGCTCGCTTCGGCGCGATGTTCGCCGGCGTCCCCGATCCGATCCGGACCGGGCTGACCTCCTACGGGGAGGCGGTCGGCATCGCCTTCCAGATCTCTGACGACCTGCTCGACATCGCCAGCGAGCAGGGCACCTCGGGAAAGGCGCCGGGCACCGATCTGCGTGAGGGGATCGCAACGCTGCCGATCCTGCTGGCCCGGGCCGGGCGCGACCCGGCCGAGGCCAGACTGCGGGAACTGCTGTCAGGTCCCGTGACCGACAGGGACCGCCACGCGGAGGCGCTGGCGGCGCTTCGCACGTCCACTGCGATGGCGCGCGCCCGGTCGATGCTGGTCGGTTACGTCGATCGGGCCAAACTCACTCTCGAGCCGTTGCCTTTTGGCCCGGTACGTGAGGCTCTGGCCAGCCTGTGCGACGTGATGCTGGAGCGCACCGCCTGACCGAAGATGACCCGTTCGATGCCTGGGTTTGAGGAGTCCGATGAGCAGGTTGTCGCATGCGGACGGTTTACCGGCGAGTTGTCGGCGGCCGAGGTCGAGCGCTTTTCTAGCTCGATGACGCCGATCGGAATCTGATCGTGCGCGCCCGATCGGATCACCATCGCCTGAGGTTCGCGGTGCAGCTGGGCACGGTACGGGTGGTGGGCCGCTTCCTTGCGGATCCGCTGGACGTGCCATGGCCGGCCGTGGAGTTCCTGGCCCGCAGCAACTCGCGATCGGCGACGCGTCGTGCGTGAAGAAGTACGTGCAGTGCCCGCAGACACCGTACGAGCATGCCTGACGTCACCGTGTTGGCCCGGCAGGTGGCGGCGGCGCGCGAGGCGGCCGCTACGCCTTCACCACCCAGCCGTCTGCAGAGCTGCGGCCGTTACGCGACCCGAACGCACACGACGGCGAGGACGAAGCGTTCCGACACCGCCCGCAGCGTATGGGTTCATCGAGGCGTCGCGGCTTGAAGTGCGCTGCCCAGGGTGCTCTTGGCCGCGATGGGCGGTGTCCGTGGCTTGTGCCTACTGTGCGCAAAGTCGACCATCCGGAGCTCCCCTCAAGACAGATATCGCCGCATGACGAGACGCGGCATCCTACTCGCCACGGCCTCGGTGGTGCCGATGATCCGGAAACCGGCTCGTTCGAACATTGACCTCGTGCCTACGAACGCCATGGTCAGATCCATCCGTCCCGGTGGGTCGACGGGGTATGCCTCCACCGCAGGCGCGCCGTGCGAGGCCGCGTAGGCAACCGCGCCCTCGATCAGTGGTGCCGTCACACCACGTCGACGGTGGCCCGAGCGGACGACGACGCACACAATGCTCCACACCGGCAGGTCGTCGACGGCACGGATCAGACGCGAGCGGGCAAGACGCGTGATCTCGGTGCGGGGACCGATGTTGCACCATCCCACCGGTTCGCCATCCGCGTAGGTGACCACCCCCGGCGGATGGTCACGCTCGCAAAGGCGCCGCATGGCCTGCTCTCGGCTTCCGCCGCCGAGCCGCTCGATTTCGGCAGCCTGCAGCCGATGGGACAGGCACCAGCAATGGTTGGCGCGGCGGTTGCGGTTGATGACATCGGCGAAATCCTCAAAGCGCTCCGCCGTCACCGGGTGCGTCTCCCAGCTCATTGGACTACCTCATCACGTCCTTACTGACGCCGCCCTTCCCGCGTGTGATCTAGCTGTCCCACAAGACGATCGGCTAACGGACACATCCGCAACTCGTGAGCGGGCATGGCGTCCTTTGGGGGACAGCCATCGGAACGATCTCTGTGCTGCCCGGCGGGATGGCGATCGAAGACTGAGCCGTGGGGTCAGAGATCAAGACTCCACCCGTCGCGGGCTACCTGCCAGCCGCTCAGGTCGCTTGCCAACGCCGTCGGGGATAGGTGAGTGAGCACCAGCTGGCGGCAGCCGAGCCTGTCGCGTTGGCGGGCGAGGCTGGCTAGGTCAAGATGCCAGCGAACCGGCGCAGGGCTGTAGCCCTCGCCCCAGGAACAGCTCGACATTGTCGGTGGCTTCCAGCAGCGAATCGGTCCACTCGGTGTCCCCGGAGTAGGCCACCGAAACATCCGCCCCGTCGACGCGCAACGCATAGGCGGGGGCGCCGGAGGCGTGGCGGACCACGTAGGGGGTGACGCGCAGTGGACCCAGTTCGCGCGGGCGGCGGTCGACGTGTTCCAGGACCTGGACGGCGAAGCGGCGCGGCGCGCTGCTCGAGTCGGGAAACAAGGTCTCCATCGCCTGCTCGAGACGGGGGCCGGTGCCGGGCGGGCCAATCACCGTCAGGTCGCGGGTGCGGCGGCGGAACTGCCCGTCGAGGACCAGGAACGGCAAGCCGCCGAAGTGGTCGCCGTGGAGGTGGCTGACCAACACCGCCTCGATCTGATTGGGATCGATTCCCTGCTGACGCAAGGCGGTCAGGCTGGTCGCTCCACAATCGACCAACACCGTAGGCCCGACCGCCGGGTCGACGGCGAGGGCGATGCAGGTCTGGAACCGCCCGCCGGAGCCGAAGGCGTCCCCACTGACCACCGTCGTCACCCGCACAATGCGATCCTCCCTCTCCGCACCGCCTTCGAGAACGGCCGGAGGGCCGGATGGCGGTCAGTACGGCACCCTTCTTTCGGAGACAGCTCGACTCCCCTGGCGCGTGCAGGCGGTGCTCCTCTGGACGCGCCGCGGGGCGCCGGAAAGTCGTCCGCCAGCGCGCTTGAACCCGACCTAGCGTCAGGACCTACCGTCGATGTTGTGACCGAATCCCAGCGCTGGTGGACCGTCGGGGCACTGGCCCAAGCCGCCGGCATCACAGTGCGCGCACTGCACCACTACGACCGACTGGGACTGCTCACTCCCTCCGGGCGCACCAGCGGCGGACACCGCCGTTACACCGAACCCGACGTCGCCCGGCTGTACCGAATACTCGCCCTGCGCAGCCTCGGGCTCGCCCTGGCCGAACTTCCGAGCCTGCTCGACGCGGATGGCCTCGCGCCGCTATTAGCCACCGCCCGATCCCACCGCAAGCGGGTCGACCAGCAGCTGAACGATCACCAACAGCTCCGCAGCCGGCTCGACGCCGTGATCAGCACCCTCGAACGCGACAACCCCCCACCCACCGATGCCTTGATCGACACCCTGGAGACGATGGCCATGAGCGTGCACCTGACCCGTATCTACACCCGCCTGGGCGACGACGGACAGACCGACCTCGCCGATCTCAGCCGAGTCGAGAAAACCAACCCCCGAGTAGAAGCGGTCGGCGCCGTGGACGAACTCAACGCCGCGCTCGGTCTCGCCCTCGCCGCCGCCGCCAACCTCGATCATCACCCCGAGTGGCTCGGGCAAATCCAGAACGACCTGTTCGACCTCGGCGCCGACCTCACCCGACCCACCGCGGCCGGGGACGAGGCACCCCACCTGCGAATCGACGACTCCTACGTCAGCTGGCTGGAACACATCTGTGACGACGTCAATGCCAACCTGCCGGCGCTGCGCTCATTCGTGCTGCCCGGCGGCACACCGGCCGCAGCTCACCTGCACATGTGCCGCACCATCTGCCGCCGCGCCGAACGACGGGTCCTCGGCGTCCCCGGCGCCAACCCCGTGATCATCCGCTATCTCAACCGGCTCTCCGACCTGCTGTTCATCCTCAGCCGCGGCGCCAACAATGGCCACCACGAAACCCTGTGGCGGCCGGGGCGGAGCAACCGTGACGGCGAAGCGGATGTAGACCTTTAGTCCCGCTGGGCGATCGGCTTGCGGGATGACCGTTCCGGCGGTTTCGCCACGGAGATGCCCAACTGGCCCGGGAGGTCGGGGGGTGGTGCGGATCTGGATGCTCAGGCGGCGGCAGCTGTGCCTTCGTACGTCGCTGCGAGAGGCTTGGGCTCTCCGGGCCCGTAGTAGGTCTGCAGGTGGGTGAGTGTCATGCCGCCGCAGCGGAGCAGCGCGGGGATGTCGCGGTCGAGGGTGCAGCCCCCACGAGGCGGTTCTGGAGCGGGTCCAGCCGTGTCTGCCAGCGGCGGGCGCGAGGACCTGCACCGGGACGGCCGAGGCGGCGATCCGGGCGTTCGCGCGGTGGGTGCTGGACCGGGACAGCTCGACCGCGATCAGGCGGGTCACACCCGCTGGGAGATGGGTCAGGTTGTGTCCGGTGCCGAAGCCGTCGCGTAGCGAGCCCGCGAGCGCCACCGCGTGTTCGGCCAGCGGCCGGGCCCGGGGCCGGTCTTTCGGCACGGAATGCTGCAGCTGCCGGGCCAGCGCGGCGGTCACCGCGGCCTCGGCTGCCGTGCCGGTGCCCGCCATCGCGGCGCGGGCCTGGTCGATGGTGGCGAGCAGTTCCTTACGAGGCATGGCGAACCGGGCACCCAGCCGGTCGAGGCCCAGCGCGACCGCCGCCAGCAATGCCGGCTCGGCCAGGGCGCGGGCACAGGCCGCGTCGAGCAGCTCCCGTGCCGCGCTCGGGTTGCCGGCCCGTCGCCGGGCGTCCGCCTCGGTGATGAGCAGGTCGACCAGCTCGGTGTCGGACAGCTTGGCACCGGCCTCCGTGACGGCGATGCGGGCGGGAGCGAGGTGTCGGGCCGCCTCGGCGAAGGCGCACCGTGACTCCTCCGCCCTAGCCGCCGTTCGGGCCCACTCCAACGCGTGGTCCGGTCCGGCCACCGGCACCGCGGCTGCGAAGTGTCGCGCCAGCTCGCTCGGGAACACCGTGGCGTCACGCTCATGATGGCTCACCAGGGCCCCGGCCACGCGGTGGTGGAGGTCGAGCCGCTGACCGGCGGTGAGGGAATCATAGATCGATTCGCGGTACAGGTCGTGGCCGAAGCGCACCCGCCGCGCGTCGACAGCGGAGGGTTCGGTGCTGAACAGGCCCGCGCCGGACGCCTCGCGCACGAACTCGGCGAGCCGGCCGGCGTCGTACCCGGTCAGATCGGCCAGAACGGCGGGCTCCAGGTGCGGGGCGGCGACCGCGGCCGCCGCAAGCAGCTCGGCGCATCCGGGCCACACCCGGGCCAGCCGACGGGCGATGGTCTCCCGCACCGCCGCCGGCATCGTGGACACCGTCTCGCCGGAGCCAAGCGCGTGACTCAGCTCCCTGGCGAACAACGGATGGCCGCCGCTGCGCTGGTACACGGCCTTCGCCCATCGG
>JALZIL010000104.1 GCA_030860305.1 Actinomycetota bacterium | reverse complement strand
TGCTCGCTGGCGTCGGCTGGTTCGTCTCCGACCTGGGCCAGCAGGGCAGCTTGGTCGGCCTGTCCGAACGGGTGACCGCCGGCGCCCAAGCGCTCTGGCCCCTCGCGGTCGTCCTGAGCACCCGGCGTGCCCGCCGCTAGGGGGCCTCGCGCACGTCAAGGGGACTTTCTCCAGAGAAAGTGCGGTCAGCGGTCGGGCTGAGGTGACATTCTCCGGAGAAAGTGCGGTCAGGGGTGGCGCAGCATCACTCGGGTTCCCGGTGAACCTTGTGCTGGGCGGCTTGAGCCAACGGCCGGACCACCAGCAGATCCACGTTGACATGGTGCGGACGGGTGATCGTCCAGGCGATGCAGTCGGCGATGTCCTCGGCTACCAGCGGTTCGCGGACGCCGGCATAGACCGCATCGGCCCGTGACTGGTCGCCGTCGAACCGGTTGCGGGAGAACTCCTCGGTGGCCACCATCCCCGGCGCGATGACCATCACCCGGACCGGTTGCCCGACCAGCTCCAACCGCAGCGTCTCGGCGACGACATGTGTCCCGTGCTTGGCCGCGGTGTATCCGCCGCCGCCCTCGTAGACACCCATCCCGGCGGTGGAACCGACCAGTACCACGTCACCGGCCCCGCTGGCGATCAGCGCCGGAAGCAGCGCCTTGGTCATCCGTACGACACCAAGCACATTCAGCTCGTACATGGCAGTCCAGTCGCCCAGGTCTGCTTCGGCGACCGGGTCCATGCCGTACGCGCCGCCGGCGTTGTTGACCAGCACCCGGCAGGCCGGCACCCGCGCGGAGAAGTCGTCGACGGAGAGTTGATCAGTGACGTCCAGCCGGTAGGCGCTGCCCCCGATCTCGGCAGCCAGCGCCTCGAGCCGGTCGAGGCGACGGGCTCCGAGCACCACGTGGAAGCCCTCGCCGGCCAGCCGCCGGGCCGTCGCCGCCCCGATCCCGCTCGACGCACCGGTGACCACCGCAATCGGAGACTCCGAAGTGGGCATGTCCTGGCCGCTCTCGTGGTTGTCGTTCATGGACACGATCCTGCCCGAACCCGGCCCGGGGCAGGATGGGTCGTCGTCACACCGGATCCGACGAGGAGGCACCCGAGTGGTCGAGCGTGTACTGGTCGATGGGCCGGTGCCTGAGCGGGTGCTGCCCAAACGCGTTGCCACGGTCTCGGTGCACACCTCCCCCCTGGATCAACCCGGTGCCGGTGACGCCGGCGGCATGAACGTGTTCATCGTCGAGGTGTCCAAGCGGCTGGCCGCCCAAGGCATCGAGGTGGATGTGTTCACCCGCGCCACGGCCAGTGATCTGGCCCCGGTCGAGGTGCTGGCACCTGGGGTCAACGTGCGGCACATCACCGCTGGCCCGTACGAGGGCTTGTCCAAGAACGACCTGCCCGCCCAGCTGTGCGCGTTCACCTCGGCGGTGCTGCGCGCCGAGGCAAGCCAGGATCCGGGCCACTACGACGTCATCCACTCCCACTATTGGCTGTCCGGCCAGGTCGGCTGGCTGGCCCGCGACCGCTGGGGCGTCCCGCTGATCCACTCCGCGCACACCCTGGCCAAGGTCAAGAACGCTCTGCTGGCCGAGGGGGACGCACCGGAACCGAGGTCGCGCGTCATCGGTGAAGAACAGGTAGTGGCCGAGGCCGACCGGTTGATCGCCTCCACGTCGGACGAGGCGGCTCAGCTGGTCCAGTGGTACGACGCCGATCCGGCGAAGGTGCTCACCATCCCACCGGGGGTCGACCTCGACCGGTTCCGTCCCGCAGCAGGAGCGCGAGCCCGCCTTGGAGTACCCGACGATGCCCTGATCCTGCTCTTCGTCGGCCGGATCCAGCCGCTCAAGGCACCGGACCTGCTGCTGCGGGCGGCGGCGCACCTGATCGCCTATGACCCGGCGGTGCGCTCGAAACTGATCGTGTACGTCGTCGGCGCGCCCAGCGGCTCCGGCCTGGACGAACCGACCTCCCTGCTGGCACTGGCCAACACCCTCGGCATCGCCGACCGGGTGCGCTTCCTGGTCCCCATGCCTCCGGACGACCTGGCCGACTACTACCGCGCCGCCGATGTGGCGGTCGTCCCGAGTCACAACGAGTCCTTCGGGCTGGTGGCGCTGGAGGCGCAGGCCTGCGGTACGCCGGTGGTGGCCGCCCGGGTCGGTGGGTTGGTCACGGCGGTGGACGACGGCAGGTCCGGGCTGCTCGTGGATGGGCACCGGGCCCCCGACTACGCCGATGCGATCACGAAGGTCTTGGGCGATCGGGTGGCCTTCTCCCGAGCTGCCGTCGAGCACGCCAGCCGATTCTCCTGGGACCGGACGACCGGGTTGCTGCTCGATGCCTACGCCGACGCGATGACCATCCCGGTGTTCGGCGCTGGGCCGGCGCGCTGATGGGCGACGCGGACCGCGCCGAGGATGGGAGTCCCGACGTTGCCAGCGTGATCGCCGCGGCTCTGGAGGAACGCGAACTCAGCTACGAACGACCGGAGTCGGGCCGGTTCGTGGTGACCCTCCCGGGTACGAAGAAGCTGCAGACGATCTGCTGGCTCATCATCGGAGCGCATGCTCTTCGGGTCGAGGCGTTCGTGTGCCGGCAGCCCGACGAGAACCGTGAGCAGTTGTGGAGCTATCTGCTGCAACATAATTCGCGGATGTACGGCGTCGCCTACAGCATCGACTCGGTCGGTGACATCTATCTCGTCGGTCGCCTTGGCTTGCATGCGGTGACCGCCGAGGAGATCGACCGGCTGCTCGGCTCGGTCCTCACCTACGCCGACGAGCACTTCAACACGATGCTCGAGATCGGCTTCGGGTCCTCGATCCGCCGGGAGTGGGACTGGCGGGTCAGCCGCGGTGAATCGCTGGCCAATCTGGCGGCATTCGCCGATTTCGCCCAGCGCCCCGCGCCCGATCCAGCCCAGCGCCGCGAGCCCTCTGCCAGGAGCGACGACACCGCCGCAGATTCGTGACTGAGACGCACGTCGGGCACGAGCGGCGGTGGGCGATTCTCGCCGTCCTGACGGTCTGCCTGGTCGTCGTGATCATGGGCAACACGATCCTCAACGTCGCCCTGCGCCGGATCCAAGAGGACCTCCAGGCCACCCAGGGTGAATTGCAGTGGGCCGTCGATGCCTACATCCTGGTCTTCGCCGGACTGCTGTTCACCTGGGGCGTGCTCGGAGACCGGTTCGGTCGGCGGCTCGTGCTGGTCAGCGGACTGGCGATCTTCACGGTCGCCTCGATCTTCGCTGCCTATTCCGACACGGCGTTGGAACTCATCGTCTGGCGCGCGCTCATGGGCGTCGGCGGGGCGGCCGTACAAGCGGCCACGCTGGCAGTCATCACGAACGTATTCCCGGCCGGGGAGCGGGCCAAGGCGATCGGGGTCTGGGCCGGCACATCTGGCCTGGCGATCGCCGTCGGCCCGATGGCCGGAGGCTTTCTGCTCGAGCATTTCTGGTGGGGCTCGGTCTTTCTGCTCAATGTGCCCATCGCGATCGCGGGGCTGGTGCTGAGCCTGTGGCTGGTCCCGGAATCACGGGACCCCTCACCCGGTCGGATCGACGTCGGCGGCGTGCTGCTCTCGATCGCCGCCCTCGGGCTCCTGGTATTCGGACTCATCCGTGGCGGCGAGGGCGACGGTTGGATCCGCCTGACCGTGCTCGGGCCGGCACTGGGTGGTCTGTTGTTGCTGGCTCTGTTCGTTTATACCCAGCGCCGCTCTGCCTCTCCAGCGCTGGACGTGACCCTGTTCGGCAACCCCTCTTTCTCCTCGGCCGCGGCCGCCTTGGGGCTGGTCTTCTTCGCTCTGCTGGGCGCCACGTTCTTCCTGGTCTTCTATCTACAGGGCGTACGAGGATATTCGCCGTTTCAGAGCGGCGCGGTGCTCCTGCCGGTGGCAGTTGCGATCGCGGTTTTCGCGCCGCGGAGTTCGGCACTCGTCCTGCGGTACGGCGCCAAGGCGGTCACCACGGTCGGCATGGTGATCATCGCGGTGTCCTTCGGTGGATTCGCCTTTCTCCAAGAGTCGACGCCGCTGTGGATCCTGCTCGTCCTGCTCTTCGTGCAGGGAGTCGGGATGGGCAACACAATGGCCCCGGCGACCGAGTCGATCATGTCCGTAGTTCCTCGCGAGAAGGCGGGTGCAGGATCGGCGGTCAACAACTCGGTTCGCCAGGTCGGCGGTGCTCTCGGTGTGGCGATCCTCGGATCACTGCTGAACTCGCTGTACGCGAGCCGGGTCACACCCTCGTTGTCCGCGTTGCCCGCACTGCAGGCCGATACAGCGCGCGAGTCGTTGGTGGGAGCGCTGAGCCTGGGCAATGGCGCTGTCGAGGAGAGCGCCAAGGACGCCTTCGTTTGGGCGATGCAACTCACCTCGATCGCCACCTGCCTGGTTGTCCTGCTGGCAGCGGTCATCGTGCTAGTGTGGCTGCCGGGACGACCGTCGACCGTTGCGGATGGGGTATCGGAGTCCTCCCAGCTAAGCGATCATCAGTAGGACACAAGGTAGGATGAAAAGGTGGCCAAACAGAAGGTGTCGGTGACCCTCACCCCCGAGCAACTGCGTCGGGCTCAGGATCTCACAAGGAGTGAGAACGTCTCCGATCTGCTCGATGACGCTCTGGAAGCCCTGATCGAGCGCGAATTGGAACGACGTTGGCTGGCCGGGCACGAAAGCGGCGACGACGATCCGGATCTGCCCGGTGAGGTCAGCGTCGACCTCTCTGATGCGCCCTGGGACGACCAGTGAGCCGAGAGGTCGGCCCAGCAGTGAATCAGCCGGTGCCCCATCGAGCCGAGATCTGGTGGGCGGATGTACCGGGTGACAAGGTGCGTCCGGTACTTGTGCTGACCCGAGAGCGATTCATCGTCCGGTTGAACTCGGTACTGGTTGCTCCGGTGACCAGTCGGGTTCGGGGCATCCCGACCGAGGTGGAGCTCACCGGGCAGGACGGTCTTCCGCGCGCTTGTGCGGCGAACTTCGACAACCTCTTCACCCTGCGTCGGGAACGGTTGCGGGGGCGCATTGCTCTGCTACCCGCGGTCAGAATGGACGAAGTGTGCCGGGCTTACCGCTTCGCGGCCGGCTGCTGAGACCGGGTGGGCTCGGCCATCATCCGAGCCATAGGCAGAACGGATGCCCGGCTGGGTCGAGGCAGACACGGACATCGTCCTGTGGCTGATGATCCGCGAGGGTGGCCCCACAGCCCGTGGCGTGAGCGACCGCGTTCTCGAGATCGTCGACGCGGATCTCGAGGTGCATCATCATCTGCTGGTCGCCGGGACCAGCAGGCCAGACCGGTCGAACGAACTCGGACTCGGACTGGAACGCGAGTGCTGTCCCGCCATCAGGATTTCTCAGCACCACCCAGTCTGGCTCCTCCGTCGTGATCTCCCAGTCCAGCAGCGCCCGGTAAAAGCGAGCCAGCACAGCGGGATCGGGAGCGCCGATGTTGACGGTCGTCAAGGTCAGCACGGGAGCCGATGTCATGAGCAACCCCTTCGGATATCGAAATCAGGTCAGATCGCGGCCGGTGGTGCTGTCCACATGATCCGGGATCTCCCCCTCGTGCCGGTCTCCGGTCGTCGAGGTCCCTGACGGTTCGAACATCAGAATCGAACCGCCGGGCGAGGACGGCTTGTGTTCGGTGCCCTTGGGTACGACGAAGGCGTCGCCCTTGCTGAGGACGACCGTGGTCTCCTTGCCGTTGGCATTGCGCATGGCGACTTCGAACTGGCCGTCGAGAACCAGGAAGAACTCGTCGGTGTCCTCATGGACGTGCCAGACATGTTCGCCCAGCGTGTGTGCGATTCGTACGTCGTAGTCATTGATCCGCGCCACGATCCGCGGGCTGTAGACGTCGTCGAAGGAGGCCAGTGTCTCGGTCAGGTTGACGGGTCTGCGGTCCATGGCGTCCATCATCGTATGATCCGCGGCGTCTGCCATCCTGCTGGCATGGTCGCCGACACCATTCCCGCAGCGCTGCTCTCGTTTGCTTTGGTCGCCGGTCTGGTCACGATCACGCCGGGCCTGGACACCGCACTCGTGCTGCGTTCGGCGCTGACGCAGGGACGAGCACCGGCGTACGCGACGGCCCTGGGGGTGTGCACCGGCTGCCTCGCGTGGGGGATAGCGGCTGCCGTGGGTGTCTCGGCGATCCTCACCGCCTCCACGGTGGCCTATACCGTGCTGCGGCTGGTCGGTGCGGCGTACCTGATCTGGCTGGGGCTGCGCTGGCTGATCGCGGCGATCGACCGCAGCCAACCGACGAAGGCAACCAACCGCCCATCCTCGCCGGGTGCCCGTGGTTGGGCTGCCTGGCGTCAGGGATTCGGGGTCAACATCCTCAATCCCAAGATCGGCGCGTTCTATGTAGCCCTGCTGCCTCAGTTCATCCCGCCCGATGTGCCGGCAGTCCTGATCGGCGGGTTGCTGGCCGCGGTGCACAGCGTCGAGGGGGTCCTCTGGTTCACCCTGATCATCGCCAGCGCTCACGCCATGCGGGCGTGGCTGGGCCGACCGCGGGTGCAGCGGGGCCTGAACGGCGTCACCGGAGCGACCCTGATCGGGTTCGGCGTCGCTCTGGCCCTGCCCGAACGCTGACCTACGCAGAGGCGCCGGAGTAGTTACGCAGCCCGCGGCGCCAGAACCAACGGGTGAAGGCCATCAGCACGGCAGTGAAGCCGATCGCGCCCAGCAGGAGCCAGCCCGACAACCGACCGGTCAGTGCCGTGGCCGGCACCGTCACCGCGAAACCGAGCGGTACGAGGAAGGTGAACCCGATCCGCAGCCAGGCCGGATAGATCGTCACCGGCCAACGACCGGCCTGATACATCCCGTCGAAGAGCTCGATGATGAAGTCGACCCTGGTTACCCAGAACGCCCCTGTGGTCAGTATCAACCAGAAGCAGTAGATGTCCAGCGCTCCCAGCAGCAACGCCAGGGCGAAGGCGAGCACCGACCACACGTCGACCGGATCGGACAGCCGGATCAGCGCAACCCCGACCAGGGCCAGGCCGACGAAGACGTCCACGGACTGCCAGATCTGGAATCGGCGCACGCTGATCAGCAGTTGCGCGTCCTCCGGCTTGGTCAGGATGTAGTCGAGCGTGCCTTCCTCTACGTCGGTCATCAGCTGTTGCATGTTCGGCTGGATGACGGAGCGGATCAGCCCGCCCATCAGCACGTAGACGCCCATGATCACCAACAGTTCGTCGCTGGACCACCCACCCAGAGCCTCGGTGTGCGAGAAGACCAGGGCCAGCACGGCAAGGGCGGTCGCGACTGCGACGACCGACTGCAGCAAGCTCAGGAAGAAGTTCATGCGGTACTGCAGTTCGTTGAGCGCGCCGATCTTCAGGAAGGTTCCGGTCAGGCGGGTCCGTCTGAGTCGCCTGGGTGGTAGCCGGTCGGGTACTGACATCAGTTGCCCACCGCGGAGTACCGGCGTACGCCGTTTCGCCACACTATGGCCACCAGGAGTGCGCCGACGCCGATCCACACTGC
Source organism: Actinomycetota bacterium (assembly GCA_030860305.1). The sequence goes on along the minus strand of JALZIL010000104.1, from coordinate 866 downwards.
CTGCAGCCCAAGGCCGAGAAACAACTCGGCGGTCGACAGGTCACCGGCGAGCACCTCGATGGGATAGCCGAAGGTGTACTTGAACGGCAGGACGTCGGCCACCGTCACCGCCCAGCCGGGGAGCAATGCCAGCGGCAACAGGCGACCGGACAGCAGCAGTTCGGCGGTGAAGTACAGCTCGTACAGGGCGCTGACCCGAGTCGTCCAGAACGTGACCATGCCCAGGGCCCAGAGCAACAGCGAGCGGAGCAGGTACGCGCCCCAGATGGCGATCAGGAACACCCCGACCTCCAGTGCGTTCACGTCGAACGTCGGTCGGAAAATCAGTACCAAGACGGCCGCGATCGGGAGCCACAGCACGATCACCACGAACTTCCACCCGGCGAAAAAGGCCAGGTCGTAGTGGATCGGATGTACCGGGCGAACCAGCATCCCCGAGAGCCGACCGTTGCGGATCCGGTCCTCCCAGCCGTACGGGGTGAAGACGATGTTCATGTTGCGGACCAGCGTCCAGACGATGTAGTACGCCGCGAACTGACCAGCCGTGATTCCCTCCACTGCGCCGCCCTGGGAGCCGGCAACCGTCTGCCAGACCACCAGATAGATCACCGGCTCGGCGATCATGCCGAGCAGGTAGGCGTAGTTCGCGGTCCGGTACTGGAACGGGTCTGTACGGCGGTGCGCATCACAACGCTGTACAGACCGGGCAGACCGCCCAGCTTCGTGGTCAAGGACTGACCTTGTCAGCGCTCTGCGGTGGACTGCTGGGCACGGAGCCGGCGAAGACCTGCTCGATCACGTCCTCGATCGGCGGGTCCTCGATCGTCAGGTCACTGACTCCGAAGTCGGCCAGCAGCCGGGCCGCC
>JALZIL010000072.1 GCA_030860305.1 Actinomycetota bacterium | reverse complement strand
GGCAGGTCGAGCACGATCTCGGTCTCGGTGTCGGCGGCCACATCCCAGATCAGCAGCTCGGGTCTGCCTCGACGCTCGTGGCTCACCAGAAGCCTCGAATCCCCGACAACGGGTGCGAAACCCAGGCTGGAGAGCCCGAGATCGGCGCCGTCCCACTTCTCGGCAAGAACTGAACCATCCATTGTGGACAAGATGCGCAGCGCTGTGTGTCGAGCGTCGCCGTGCTCGGAATGCTCTACGGCCACAACGGTTTCGTCGCGAGACAACCCGCCGACGGAAGCCGACTCCGCGTGTTCGTACAGCACGGCCGCCGATCCCTGGTCCGACCGCGAGCAGAGGATCTGAGTGCCATCGTCAGTGCTGCGCCCGATGACGGTGATCCGGTGACCGATGCTCAGACCGGCCGAGTACGCCGGCTGCACACCGGCAGCAGCGGGCCGGTCAGCACCCCCACCGAAGGGCTGCACGAGCCATTCACCCCACTCGTCACCGTCGGTGTCGGCGAACCACCAGATCGAGTTGCCGTCGGGCGACAGTGCGCCCGACAAGGTGCCGTTCGGTCGATCTGTCACCTGCCGGTGCGTGTCCTCGGCGCGGTCCCAGGCATAGACCTCGACGGTTCCGGTCTCGTCGGACAGGTAGATGCACCGGTCCGGTGCGTCCGGTGCCCAATCGGGCAGGGTGATTCGCGGCGCCCGGAACCGAGCCTGCCAGCGCGCGTTCGTAACTGAGTCGAGTCCGGACACATCGGCTGCGGCGGCGGGATCAATCGTCACGTAGCTAAACGCTAGTCGCACCACATTTCCTGGCCGGTTCGCTACCCAACCGTCCCTTTGACTTGCCGCTGAGCGGATGTTGGGTAGCCAACCGGCGGGAAGGCATGGCAGGTGTGACGTACGAGACATTCGTAATCTGGTAATTATCGCTTGCGAAGCGACGCTGCGTGGTTCTACGCTCGCCTTAGATGAAACGGAACGGTTCCGTTTCACTTGTAAGGTTGGGGCCGGTCGATCAGATGATGAGCCGCAAGCGGGCAGCCCGAGCCGCCGTGTCGGTGGGCTCAGCTGTCAGCGCCGTCGTCGCGAACCGGCGTCCACGGGTCGAGGGCGATCGGGAGACCGAAATTCTCGACGCAGCGGTGCGGGTGCTGGCCGATGTCGGCTACGACCGGCTCACCATGGACACCGTCGCCCTGGAAGCGCGGGCGAGCAAGGCGACGTTGTACCGGCGATGGCAGAACAAGGCAACGCTGGTCGTCGATGCTGTCTCGCGGGCGAAGGGCATCCCCCCACCCGACTTGCCCAGCACCGGAAGCCTGCGCGGTGACCTGCTTGCCAGCTGGTGCGGTCGGGAGGGTTGGAGCTCGACCCTGCCGATGTCGGTGATGGGCGGCTTGATGACCGCACTGCACACTGATGAAGAACTCGGAGCAGCCTTCCGGGAGATCTTTCTGGGGCCGCGACAGGCGCTGGCGCGCAGGGTCTTCGAGAATGCCCTCGAGCGCGGCGAGATTGCCGACGGCGTCGACCTGGACCTGATGATGTCGCTACTGCCCGCCGTCTGTGTCCATCAGGAGTTCGTACTCAACCGGACCCTCGACGATGCCTTCGTCGAGCGGGTCATCGACACCGTCGTGCTGCCCGCCTGCCATGCCCAACCGGCCGCAAACCAGACCGGCGCCAAGCCGGCCAGAAATGTCCGATCAGCCACGTAGACACAACCACGAATCCGCAACTCCTAGAGAACAAGGAACACCATGTCAATCGCCTCCCCGCCCGTCCCGGCCGAGCCGCCCGCAGCTGCCGCTGCGGCCACGCCCAGCCCCCGCCTCGGACTCGCGCTGGTTCTGCTGACCGGTGCCCAGCTGATGATCGTGCTCGACGCAACGATCGTGAACATCGCCCTGCCCTCGGTGCAGACCGAGCTGAACTTCACCTCCGAGAACCTCTCCTGGGTGGTCACCATCTATGCCATCACCTTCGGCGGTCTCTTGCTGTTGGGCGGCCGGCTCGGTGACGTTCTCGGTCGGCGGAAGGTGTTCATCGCCGGCGTTCTGCTCTTCTCCTTGGCCTCGCTGCTCGGCGGCATCGCACAGGCCGAATGGCAGCTGCTGGCCGCCCGAGCCCTGCAGGGTGTCGGTGCTGCGGCAGCCGCGCCGACCGCGCTGGCCCTGGTAACCACTACGTTTCCGGCCGGGCCCGCCCGTAATCGGGCCTTCGCGGTTTTCGCCGCCATGTCCGGTGCCGGCGCTGCCGTCGGTCTGATCCTCGGTGGCGCGCTGACCGAGGTTTCCTGGCGCTGGACGATGTTCATCAACGTTCCGATCGGCCTGCTGATCGCGTTCGGAGCTGTGCGGGTCCTGACCGAGTCACCACGCCAGCACGGCCGGTTCGACCTGCCCGGTGCCTTCACCGCCACCCTCGGTCTGGTGTCGCTGGTCTACGGCCTGACCCAGAAGGGGCAGCCGGATTCGACCTGGACGGAGTTCGGGGTCCTCGGGCCGATTGCTCTGGGCGTGGTGCTGCTGGCGGCGTTCCTGCTCATCGAGTTGCGCGCGCGTCAGCCCCTGTTGCCGGTCCGGATCGTCGCGGACCGGACCCGCGGGGTCAGTTTCGTCGTCATGCTGATCGTCGGCGCGTCGATGTTCGCGATGTTCTTCTTCCTGGCGCTGTACGTCCAGCAGGTGCTCGGCTTCACCCCACTGGAGTCGGGCCTGGCATTCTTGCCGTTCAGTTTCGGGATCATCGTTGCTGCGCAGCTCGCCTCGACGCTGGTGGCCCGGATGGATCCGAGATGGATCGCGGGCGTCGGGGCGCTGATCGCTGGCGGCGGCATGCTCGGCTTCGCCCAACTCGAGTATGACTCGACCTACCTCGGTGATCTGCTGCCCTGGATCCTGGCGATATCCTTCGGACTGGGTCTGGTCTTCATTCCGCTGACGCTGACCGCCGTTAGCCGGGTCGAGGCCAACGACTCCGGCGTGGCCTCGGCGGTGCTCAACACCGTTCAGCAGGTCGGTGGCGCACTGGGTCTGGCGATCTTGGGCACGGTGGCAGCCAACGCAGCGGCGAGCAAGGCAACCCAGTTGATGGCCGGTGCGGCATCAGCACCGGCACCGGGCAGCGCCGAGGCAGCCGCAGCAGCCCAGGAGCAGTTCGCACACATCGTGCAGACGTACGGATTCACGCAGGCCTTTCTCGTCGCAGCGAGCATGCTCGGGGTGGCTGCCGTGATCACGTTCTTCGGGTTGAACATCCGGCACGAGGATCTTGCCACCGACGGGGCGGACTCCACCCCGGTCGCCGCCTAGACCGAACTGAACGCCGACCGGCCATGCTCCCGAAG
>JALZIL010000054.1 GCA_030860305.1 Actinomycetota bacterium | reverse complement strand
GGTCGTGGCCAGCGTGCATCCCAGCCCGATGTCAGCCGACCGGGGCTTCTTCGGCTCGCGCCCGTTCAGCCGGGTCAACGACCTGCTCGCCTCACAGGGCGCCGGCCCTATCGACTGGAGTGTCTGAATGGCCCGAACAGCGCTGGTCACTGGGGCGAGCGGGTACGTCGGCGGCCGGCTCGTACCCGCGCTGCTGGACGCCGGCTGGTCCGTACGGGCTATGGCGCGCAAGGCCTCCCGATTGCGGGACTATTCGTGGGCAGGCAACGTGACGGTCCTTGAAGGCGACGTCCTGGAGCCGGACAGCCTTGGGCCGGCTCTCGAGGGGGTCGATGTCGCCTACTACCTCGTGCACGCCATCGGCTCGGGCGCGAACTTCGAGGCGACCGATCGCCGAGCGGCCGAGAACTTCGCGGCAGCGGCGAGTTCGGCGGGCGTACGGCGGATCGTCTACCTCGGCGGAATGACCCCCGAGGGGGAGGAACTCTCGCCGCACCTGCGCAGCCGTGAGGAAGTCGGTCAGATCCTGCTCGACAGCGGAGTACCGACCGTGGTCCTGAAGGCCGCTGTGGTACTGGGCAGCGGCAGCGCGAGCTTCGAGATGCTGCGGCACCTGACCGAGCGTCTGCCGGTGATGGTCACGCCCAAGTGGGTCGATGTGCAGATCCAGCCGATCGCCATCCGAGACGTCTTGCACTATCTCGTCGGTGCGGCAGATCTACCTGCCGAGCTCAACCGCAGCTTCGACATCGGTGGGGCGGACGTCGTGACCTATCGCGACATGATGCAGGGCTACGCCCGCGTGGCCGGGCTCCCCCGCCGGCGGATCTTCCGGGTCCCGGTACTGAGCCCGACGCTCTCGGCGCACTGGGTCGGCTTGATCACCCCCGTACCGGGGAGCCTGGCCAAGCCGCTGGTCGAGAGCCTGAAGAACACCGTGGTGGCGCGGGAGCACGACATCGCCGACTACGTCCCCGACCCGCCGGAGGGGCTGCTCGGATTCGAGGACGCCGTACGGCGGGCGGTGGCCCGGATCAGGGACGCCGACGTGACCACCCATTGGTCCAACGCCTCGGTCGCCGGGGCCTCCAGCGACCCGATGCCGACCGATCCGGACTGGGCTCGCGGCGACCTCTATGTCGACGACCGGAGCAGCGTCGTCGATGCGCCGCCGGACGCGCTGTGGGCGGTGATCGAAGGAATCGGCGGCTCAGCGGGGTGGTATTCCTGGAAGCTGGCCTGGCGGGTCCGCGGGGTTCTCGACCGGCTGTCGGGCGGGCCCGGACTTCGCCGCGGTCGACGCAGCCCGTACGACCTGCAGATCGGCGACGTCGTCGACTGGTGGCGGGTCGAGGAGATCGTGGACGGCGAACTCCTCCGGCTCCGGGCCGAGATGCGGGTCCCCGGCCGGGCCTGGCTCGACCTGGGCATCGAAACCGACGACCAGGGTCGGACGGTGTTCCGTCAGCGGGCGATCTACGCCCCCCGCGGCCTGCTCGGCCGGGCGTACTGGTGGGCGGTCTGGCCTTTCCACGGGTTCATTTTCGGCGGCATGCAGCGCAATGTCGCCGCCCGTGCCGAACGAGTCACCCGCGAAGGGTCGGGCCCGCGGTGGAAGCCCTCCGGCTCCCGGTCACCCTGACGGGTCAGCGCAGGGCCGGGACGACCTCGCGCTCGAACAGCTCGATGCCGCTCCGGTCGTAGGCGGCCTCGGGGAAGTAACAGATCGCGTAGGTCATCCCCATCTCCTGGGCCGAGCTGAGCGCCTCGATGACCTGTTCGGGCGTGCCGACGGCCGGACCGGAGCGCGCATCCGCGACAGCCTTGTCCGCGCGTTGATCGCCGACGATTCCGCGATAGTGGTCCCCGAACCACTGCAGCCGCTTGTCGACCTCCGCCCGATCGGCCCCGATGACCACGTTGTAGTTGGCGCTGCGGGTGATCTCCGAGAAGTCCCGGCCGAGATCCTTGCAATGACCCTCCAGCACCGAGGACTTGTGCGCGAACGCCTCGGGTGTTCCGTCGAAGTTGGTGTAGGCGGCGTTCTGTGCCGCGATCCGCAGCGTCTTCTTCTCCCCTCCACCGGCGACCCAGAGCGGGATCCCACCGGTCTGCAACGGAAGCGGTCGGCAGATCGCCCTGTCGACCTGGTAGTGCTCCCCGGCCAGGGTGGCCGTGCCGGTCTCCCAGAGCTGACGCATGATCTGTACGCCCTCGTCCAGCATCGCCAGTCGGATCCCGGCCCGCGGGAAGCCGTACCCGTATGCCCGCCACTCGTTCTCATACCAGCCGGCGCCGATACCCATCTCGACCCGACCACCACTGACCACGTCGATGGTCGCCGCGACCTTGGCGAGGTACGCCGGATTCCGGTAGGCCATGCAGGTACACATCTGGCCCAGCCGCACCCGCGACGTACTTGCTGCTAGCGCCGCCATCAGGGTCCACGCCTCATGGGTGGCTTCTTCAGTCGGTTTGGGCACGGTGTGAAAATGGTCATAGACCCACAGCGACTCCCAGGTGTCCCCGGTGTCAGCATGCTCAGCCAATGAGTGCATCGTCGACCACTGGTGGGCAGGATCGATCCCGGCGAGGTCTAGCCGCCAGCCCTGCGGGATGAACAGTCCAAAGCGCATGCCGTCAACCTACGTCCCCCGCGGTGCGGCCTCGAGCCCGGTCAGAGGAGGGCCAGACGACCGGGAACAGCGGATGATCCATCGGCTGACCCGCGCCCAGTTCGCGGTCCAGCCCGTCGAAGGGCGGCGACGTTCGCCAACGTCGCGGCGCGTGCCGAACCCCCTTGGACAGGTAACGCAGCGACAGCACGCGACGGCGACCGGTGAAGGGGAACCCCGGAGCACCGTGTACGGCAAGGAAGTCGAAAAAGATTGCGTCCCCGGGAGCAAGCTCGTACCGCCGTACGTCGAATGCATCGCGGTCAGCCTCGACGTCGGGGAGTTCGGCCAACGCCCCCTCGGGAAACCACTTCGCCTCACCGGCCAGGAACGTGCGCGGCATCAGCCACGGACCCAGATGGGAGCAGGCGAGAACCTCGAGGCAGGCACTCTCCGGAACCGGGTCCACCGGGATCCACGCGCTGACACCGCGGCCGTCGACGTTGTGAGCGGCCAGGCGAAGCCGGGACGTGCCTGGCTGGGGTAAGTCAGTACGGCTGATCCTGATGCCACGGCGTGCGCTGCCTGGTTCCGCCCTCTTTGACCAGTACGTGATCGTGGTAGAGCCGGACCTGGGCAGCGGTCATGAGTGCAGACGCGATCGCTGGGACTCTGGAATGTCGGGCGAGCTCGGAGATCTCCGTCCAGCGGCAGAAGTCCTCGAAGAACCGCCCTGGGTCATCGCCGGCACTGGCGACTTTGGCCAGCAGGCTGGGTTCACCCACAACCCGGTCGATTCCGTTGACTGCCAGCTCGATCTGCGCCGGATCGAGAACATCGCGAACGCAGACCACGCCGTCCCGGGCGTAGGACTCGATGGCATCCGTATCGAGGTCGAAGCTGGTCACGCCCGGAGCCTAGGCAGGGTCAGGTCTGCGCGCCCTCGGCCCCGGGATAGTGCGCCTGCCACCAGTCCTCCCATTGGCCGACCGTACGGGCGAAGGCCGCGTCGTCCTGACCGTAGGTGGTCACGATGACCATCGCGCCCTTCGAGGCACCACTCCGATCTGGCTTGTCGGCTGCGACGACCAGGCCAGGCCCGAGGGACTCCACGGTGACACCCGTCTGGTGGTCGGCCAGGAACCAACCCTGTCCACGCAGAGCGAGCCCGTTGACATCCGCGCTGTAGGACACCCCCACTGCGACACCCGGCAGTCTCAGCGCCCTCCGCACCGAGGCCAGACCGCCGCCGTCTGCATTGAGAAAGACCGTGCGACGCGTTCCTTCTGGGTGCATCTCGATCGCAAAGCGCAACTGCTGCAGGAACGAGGTCCAGCCTTCGGTGATGTCGTCGTACCAGGCATCCCACATCTCCTCCGGACCACGGGCACCGCGCGTGATGCGTACGGTCGTACCGCCGTCGGACTCGTGCAGTTCGAACCGGTCGCCGCCATCCACCCACGGGCCCTCCGGACCGCGATCGGTCTCCAGCACGTACGGGGTATCGGTCTCACGGGCGTGCTGTCGGTAGATGTAGTCGATCTCGCTGTCGAGCCCGTCGGCCAGCCAGCCGTGCCAGTTGCGGATGAGGTCTGGTTCGCGGAGGTGGGTCCAGACGGTCTCGATCGGTGCATCGATGGTGACCTCGATGACGACTGGTTCCTCCGGCGACTCGTTCCTGGCGATCCCGCTCGTGATGATGATGGTTCCTCTCGACTCATGACTGACCGTGTGCGGTCTTGGACGGCTCCTCGACTACCTCGGCGGTGGCAGGATGCCCGCCGATCACCACCCGATAGCGGCGCCCGCCGGCAGTCGTGAAGCGTTGTGCCACTCCGGCGACCGCAGTGCCGAGTGCATCTGTGAACTCGTGGACCTTTGCCGGCTGGGAGAAGCTGACCTCGGTCTCGATCGTGAAGGTCAGCAGCCGCTTTCCCTGCTGTCCCGCCACGCCGTGCATCCGGGAGACATCACGGACCATCTGTCCGGCCACGGCGACCAGATGCTCGGCGGCGTAGGCATCTCGGGCTGCCAGCGGATCGGCCGGTCCTCCCATCACCGAGGGGTCCACGACGAAGGCGTCCGCGGTGGCACGCAGAATGCGTTCGGTACAACCACGTCGTTGACGGAGCGCCACCAATTCGACCAGGCCGGCCCGTTCCAGGACCCGCATGTGGTAGTTCGCCTTCTGACGGGACAGGCCCATGCGAGCAGCAGCCACGGTGGCCGAGCCGGGTTCGGCCAGGTCCGCCAGCAGCCGGCGGCGCAGCGGGCTCAGCGCAGCCAGTAACCGCTGCGGGTCGTCCACGAACTGCATCGCCGCGCTCATGTCAGCGATGATGCTATTCGACAATCGAATTTGTCAAATAACGCACAGCGCGGGCGGCTTGCTACCGTGCTGCCTACTCTCCGGTAACCCGCTCAGTGAGGATTTCCCCGTGCAGCAGATCACCGAGGCGATCCTGGCCGATTCGTTGACCGACATCGGCGAGCTGCCGGTGCCGGAGTCCTACCGCGCTGTCGTCGTGCGCGAGCAGGACCAGGAGATGTTCGCCGGGATGGATACCCGGGACAAAGATCCCCGGCGCTCGCTGCACGTCCAGGAGGTCGCGACTCCCGAACTCGGTCCGGGTGAGGCACTGGTCGCCGTGCTGGCCAGCGCGGTGAACTACAACACCGTCTGGACGTCGATCTTCGAGCCGGTCTCGACATTCGGGTTCCTCAAGCGCTACGGGAAGCTGTCCTCACTCACCAAGCGGCACGATCTGCCCTACCACGTGGTCGGCTCCGACCTTGCCGGCGTCGTCCTGCGGGTCGGGGTGGGCGTGAACAACTGGAAGCCCGGCGACGAGGTGGTCGCACACTGCCTGTCGGTCGAACTCGAGGACTCGGCCGGCCATGACGACACGATGCTCGACCCCCAACAGCGGATCTGGGGGTTCGAGACCAACTTCGGCGGACTGGCCGATCTCGCCCTGGTCAAGTCCAACCAACTGATGCCCAAGGCCAAGCACCTGACCTGGGAGGAGGCCGCCTGCCCCGGCCTGGTCAATTCGACGGCCTACCGCCAGCTGGTCGGCAAGCACGGCGCCGGGATGAAGCAGGGCGACGTCGTACTCGTCTGGGGCGCCTCCGGTGGGCTCGGCTCGTATGCGACTCAGTTCGTGCTCAACGGCGGCGGCATCCCGGTGTGCGTGGTGGGCAGCCCGGACAAGGCTGACATCGTCGGCCGGATGGGCGCCGAACTGGTCATCGACCGCAGCGCCGAGGGCTACCAGTTCTGGAAGGACGAACACACCCAGGACCCCAAGGAATGGCAGCGCCTGGGAGCCAAGATCCGCGAGCTGACCGGCGGCGAGGACCCGGACATCGTCTTCGAACACCCCGGCCGGGAGACCTTCGGCGCCTCGGTCTACGTCACCCGACGGGGCGGCACGATCGTCACCTGCGCCTCGACCAGCGGCTTTCTGCACACCTACGACAACCGCTACCTGTGGATGAGCCTCAAGCGAATCATCGGGTCACATTTCGCCAACTACCGGGAGGCGTGGGAGGCCAATCGACTGATCGCCCGGGGGGCCATCCACCCGACACTGTCCGACGCCTACGCCCTCGAGGACGTGGGTCAGGCGGCTTACGACGTACACCGCAACCTGCATCAGGGGAAGGTCGGGGTCCGTTGTCTCGCACCGCAGGACGGGCTGGGTGTACGTGATCTCGAACTCCGCGAACGTCTGGGCGACAGGCTGCATCGGTTCCGCAACACCTGACGCGCAGCACCGGTCCGCATGACAGCATGAGGGCCATGGATCGCATCAACTCTCCGGACATCTTTCCGCTCGACGGTGCCGCGCACAGCTTCGACGTCGTGATCCGCGGGTACGACCGCTCGCAGGTGCACGACGTGGTCGATCGCTTGGACGGGGAATTGCGGGTCGCGCTGGCCGACAAGGACGCCTCCGCGGCACGTGCCGCCGAACTGGCAAGTCACCTGTCGAACGTGCAGGCCGAGGTCGAGTCCCTCCGGCAGAAGGCCGAATCAGCCGCCGCTCCCAACTTCGAGTCCATGGGTGCCCGGATCTCGCACATGCTCAAGTTGGCCGAGGAAGAGGCCAACGACATCCGGCGGATCGCGGCCGAGGACCACACCCGCTCGCAGGCGGAGCTCCAATCGACGGCCCAGGAAGCCGCCCGGCTGCGCAGCGAGGCGCAGGACGAGGCCCGCAAGCAGATGCAGGACGCCCAGGCGCAGGCCAGCCGGCAGATGCAGGAGGCCAAGGACAGCGCCGCCAAGACGATCAGTGACGCACAGGCCGAAGCCGACGCGCTGAAGGAACGCGCCCGTGCAGCCGCCGAGCAGGCCGAGCAGCAGAGCAGGGCTCGGGTGGCCAAGATCGAGGAGGACTTCCAGCTCGCGCAGAAGGCACGTCGCGCCGAGGCGGCCCGCGTCGAGCAGGAGCGGGACCAGTCCTCCCGCCGAGATGCGCACAACCGGATCGAGCAGGCGCAGCGCAGGTCCGACGACATGATTGCCACTGCGGAGGAAAGGGTCAGGAACCTCGACGCCCAGCGCGGCGAACTGCACACCCGGCTGAGTCAGGTGCGCGACCTACTGGGCAGCCTCCCCGCCATCGACAAGGCCACGGTCATCGAGCCGAGTCCGGCACCATCACCGGCGCCCGCTGCTCGCGACGGCGCTGCTGCGGCCCCGGGTGTGCAGACCGGCACCGATCAGACCCAAACGGCAGTCGACGAACCGACCGATGCCCAGAAAACGCCACCTCCCCCGCCGACCTCGTCCGCAACACCGAGCTGGCCGGTCAACACCCCCATTCAGCCCTCCCCCGGAAGGGACGCGCCCACGCGGGCCATCCCACTTCCCCGTCAGGGCTGAGCCGGCGAGTACGACGCAGGCAAGGGGTACGCAGCCGGATTAAGCCGTGCGACGATCTGATCGAGTACTCGCTCGGTGTAGCCGACGAACAGATGTTTGGCCCCAGCTACGGGCACGACCTCGGCTTGCGGGATCACCGCGAACCGCTCTGCGGCCGCCTCGGGCCGGAGGTAGTCGTCGAACTCCGGAACGAGGGCGATCACCGGCTTGCCCGATTCCGCCCAGGGGATCAGGTCCGCGGTCGTGGTGTAACGCAGCGGAGGCGAGATCAGGATCGCCCCGTGGATCCCGGGATCGCAGCCGTACTTGAGTGTTAGATCGGTACCGAACGACCAGCCGACCAGCCAGGGGTCGGCCAGCTCGGAGAACTCGGCATATTCGATCGCCGCCGCCACGTCGAAGCGCTCCTCGATCGCTTCGGAGAACGTCCCGCTCGAACGCCCGTGCTCGCTCTCGGTTCCCCTGGTGTTGAACCGGAGCACAGCCAGCTCAGCCAGTGCCGGCAACCGGTTGGCGGCCTTGCGAAAGAGGTGGCTGTCCATCATCCCACCTTGGGTGGGCAGCGGGTGGACACAGATCATGGTGGCCACCGCCGCCCGCTGTGCCGGGAGAGCGAGTTCGGCGACCAGCTCATGTCCGTCGGCGGTCGAGAGAACCAGCGGTTCACGCCTCGAGGGCAGGACCGTCGTACCCCGGATCTGGATCGGTTGCTGGGTCACCATCGATTCCGCCCCGGGTTGCGCCGTCCGCGCGAGCGCCAGCATGTCGGGTGCCAATGCCGCCGATCACCGGCGTCCTCGTCCTCGGCCGACCAGACCACCAGATGCGGTGTGGCGGGTCGGATCTCGTGATCACATCCCGGGCAGCGATAGGTCCGGGTGCTCGCCGCGCCGGTGATCGCTCGAACGATCCAGTCCCCGTCCTGAGCGGTCTCGGTCAAGTCGCCGGGGGGCGGTCCGGCCGCTGCAGCCACGCCGGCGCGCGGTTGACGGGGTCGGGATCGGCGCGGCATCAGTGCGTGTAGTCGCGAAAGCCCTTGCCGGTCTTGCGGCCTAGGTACCCGGCCGTGACCAGGTGCTCCAGCAACGTAGCCGGGGCGAAACCAGGCTCCCGGAACTCGAGGTAGAGGGTCCGCTGGATCGCCAGGGATACGTCCAGGCCGACCACGTCGAGCAACTCGAAGGGACCCATCGGGTAACCGCAGCCGACCTTCATCGCCGAGTCGATGTCCTCCGAGGTGGCGTAATGGGCCTGGAGCATCTTCACCGCATCGTTGAGGTAGGGGAAGAGCAGCGCGTTCACGATGAACCCGGCCCGATCGGCGCAAGTGACCGGATGTCTGTCCAGCTTGACGCAAACCTCCTGCACCGTCGGCACGATGTCGGGCGCCGTGGAGATCGTCGGCACGATCTCGACCAGCTTCATGACCGTCGCCGGATTGAAAAAGTGCAGTCCGACGACATCTTCTGGGCGCTCGCTGGCCCTTGCACACTCGACCACCGGAAGGCTCGAGGTCGTCGTCGCGAGGATCGCACCTGGCTTGGCGATCTCACCGAGGTTGGCGAAGAGCACCTGCTTGACGCTCAGGTCCTCGACCACCGCCTCCACGATCAGGTCGGCAGTGGCCAGCGCGTCGAGGTCGGTCGACCCGGTGATCCGGGCGATGGCGGCGTCCCGCTCGTCCTGCCCGAGGCGGCCGCGGCCGACCGATTTGTCCATCGATTTGGTCAGGGCAGCGTTGACCTGGTCGACCTTGGCCGTGCTCCGGGCGACGAAGGTCACGTCGTACCCGGCCTTGGCGAGCACCTCGACGATGCCGGTGGCCATCGTGCCTGAACCCACCACGCCGACCCGCTGCACCGTGCGGGTCTGCGCAGGCGCGGGTGACGCGAGCGGGGTCTGCGCGTCGTCGACGACCTGGGGGCTGTCCCGCTCGGCGTAGGTGTAGAAGCCACGGCCTGACTTCCGACCGAGCAGTCCCGCGGTCATCATCTGCTTGATCAACGGAACCGGCGCGTGCAGCCGGTCGCGGGACTGCTTGTACATCGTATCGAGGATCTCGTAGGCGGTGTCGATGCCGATCAGATCCATCAATGCCAGCGGGCCCATCGGCAG
>JALZIL010000028.1 GCA_030860305.1 Actinomycetota bacterium | reverse complement strand
CCCCCCCCGACTGGGTCCGTTCTACCGCAGACCGGGCAGGGTCGGCAGTCGACTCGCCGATCAGACTCGCCGATCAGGCTGGCCGGATCAGGCCCACAGCTTTCGCTTGGCGTAGCGGGGCTGCCACACCCTGCGGATCAGTAGTCGCAGTGGCGGCGGGAAGATGCTGACGGCCTGAGCGCCCCGCTCGGGATCGGCACCGGTCAGGATGTACGGGAAGAACTCCGCCGCTCCCTTGATACCCCCCACCGACTTCTGCTGAGTACGGGCGAACTCCTTCCAGTCCTTGCGAGTCATCACGGACTCGATCACCGGTACAGCCTCGCGCTCCTCATGCCCGAGATGATCGGTCAGCTCGCGGCGAAAGGCCGCCGTCGCCTCGGGTAGCCGGTCAAGGCCGGTGTCCTGGTCGGCCACGGCAGCGTCGATCTCGGTGATCAGCGGGCCGATCCGTACGTGCTCGGCCTCCATCTCATCGAGCAGGGCGAGGTCGTCGGGGCGCCCGGCCAGGCGCGGGCGGACCCTGGGCCACAACGCGATGTCCTCACCGGTGTGGTGGTGGTGCAACTGGTACTTGAACAGCTCCCAGCCGGCGGTGGCCGCTTGCCGGCGTTGTGGGTCGGCCAGGTCCCCGCTCTCGACCGCTCGGGTCAGGTGCTCGAGGTCGCGCCGCAACGCGTCGTGGATCACGTACATCATGATCGTGTCGTCGGAGATTCCGGTGGCCATCGCGCCTTCCTCCTGCTGGAGCGGCCCGCCGATCGCGCCTAGCGCAGGGTACGACCGCTATTACCTGGTCCCGTACCTGGGTTTGTACCCGTCCGCGCCACTCCCGTACAGATCCCGTGCCCGTCGGCGTACCTAGTTCAGTGCCGGATCCTCAGGCGCGCTGCGCAGGATGCCGAGTGGTCCGCGCTGGCGAGCCAGCACGCTGCGCCACAACGTCGCCGGACTGATCGTGAAGACGTCCTCGGGCAGCGAGGGCAGGCACAGCCAGGCGCCCTCGGCGATCTCGGCGGACAGTTGCCCGGCCGACCATCCGGCATAACCGGCGAAGACCCGGATGTCACTGATCAGCTGCGCCGAGGGCACCGGCTCGACATCCAGGTCGGCCAGGAAGACCCCCGGACCGGTCGGCTTGAGTCCCAGGGCCGCCAACTCCGCTCGGCCACCGTCGATCCCGGCACGGGCATCGAGCAGTGCCCCTCGAGCCAGGCACAGCGCCGCGTCGGTCTGGCAGGGACCTCCGACGTGGAAGAACTCCGAGCCCGTAGCCAGCGCCGCCCAGGTCGGCAGTACGTGTTCGAGGCTGACCTCACTGGGCCGGTTGAGAACCACCCCCACGGTGCCGTCCGGCGAGTGCTCGAGCACGAAGATGACGGTGTGGCTGAAATTCGGGTCTGCGAGAACCGGCATGGCGATCAGCAAGCCACCGGCAACGATGTCCTGCCCGGCGCCTGGTGCCCATCCGACATGGGCGGTCGAGGGCTGCCGGTCGCGGTCCGGGGTCGGAGAAGGGCTCATCGAGAACAAGTGTGCCCCAGGATCGCCCGGTACCGCGCCCCCCAGCAGTCGCGGACCTCCGCCCTCGTCTGCGGTGAGCTTGACCTTGTTGCGGCGACACGCCGCAGAACGGCCCGGAAACCCGACAAAAGGTCAGATCACCACGACCGGGCCACACCGGCGTACGAGTCGCTCGGGCGGCGGTCCGTACCCTGAGCGACCGTGCAGACCGTCGCCCACCACGTCGTACGCGGCCTGCTGCGTCGCGGGGACTTCCGCCGGCTGCTCGGCACCCGCTTGTCCGGGCAGTTCGCCGACGGCGTTTTCCAGGCATCGTTGGCCGGGGCGGTGCTGTTCAACCCCGAGCGGGCGGCAACCCCGGCCGATGTCGCCGCCGGTTTCGCGATCCTGCTGCTGCCCTATTCGTTGGTCGGCCCGTTCGCCGGCGTCCTGCTGGACCGCTGGGATCGGCGCAGTGTCCTGCTCGTGGCCAACCTGGTCCGCGGCCTCCAGGTTGTCGGAGTCGCCGGGCTGCTGGCGACCGGAGTCGGCGGTGGCTGGCTCTATCTCGCCGCGCTGACCGTTCTCGCGGTGAACCGGTTTGTCCTCTCGGCGCTCTCGGCCGCCTTGCCGCACGTCGCCGAGGACGGCGACCTGGTCACCGCGAACGCCCTCACCACAACCCTGGGCGCTGTCCTGGCAGTGACCGGAGCCGGTGCGGCCCTTGGCCTTTTGGAGCTGGTAGGCGAGAACAACGCAGGGTACGGCGTGCTGGCGGTGTCCTCCACCGTCGGTTATCTGGCAGCGGCGGGGCTAGCCGGGGGATTCGCGCGCGCCTACTTGGGACCGGACACCGTGGAGGGCCACGCCCGATCGACGGTCCGCGATGTGGTGATCGGACTGGTCGCGGGCCTGCGGCACATCGCCGCGCATCCGCCGGCAATGGGAGCACTGGCGGTACTGACGATCTACCGTGCGGTGTACGGCCTCACAACGCTGGCGACCCTGCTGCTGTACCGGAACTATTTCGAGTCGGAGGGCTTCTTCCAGTCCGGGATCGTCGGGCTGGGCCAGGTCCTGGTGATCGGCGCCGCCGGCGCGCTGTCTGCTGCTGCGATCACGCCGCTGATGTCGCGGCGGATCGGCAAGCCGCGCTGGATACTGACCCTGCTGGTGCTGGCCGCCATCACCGAGGTGACGCTCGGCCCGCCGTACGAACTCGAGCTTCTGTTGATTGCCGCGTTCCTGATCGGGGGAGTCGGGCAGGCGGTGAAGGTCTGCGCGGACACGGTCTTCCAGGAACACGTCAGTGACGCCTACCGCGGCCGGGTCTTCTCGGTGTCCGACACGCTGTTCAA
>JALZIL010000420.1 GCA_030860305.1 Actinomycetota bacterium | reverse complement strand
CGCCTGCTCGGCGTGCGGTTCGGGCTGATCCGGCTGGCGGTGGCCGGTCTGCTCACCCTCGCGTTCCTCCCAGTGCTTGCCGAAGCAATCCTTGGCCCGGTCACCTTGGGTTTCGGCGCTGGCGTGTCGTTCCTGGCGCTCGTGGTGCTGATCTCGGTCCTGATCGGCCTGGTGTTCCTGGTTGTCGCCGAGGCTCTGGTACCCACCGGATCGTTGCCTCGGATCCGGAATCTTCGCCGCGACGTGCGCGGCAGGATCGCCCGCAGCAAGCGGTACGTCCAGATCTTGCGAATCGCCGTACGGCATGGGCTGGGCCCCTACCTGCGTGGCAGGAGGCGACCGGGCGCGGAGAATCCAGCCGAGCAGGCCGAGCTGGCCATGTCCTTGCGGCTGGCACTGGATGAGGCCGGTGTCACGTTCGTGAAGCTCGGCCAGTTGCTCTCGACGCGTACCGATGTGATCCCCGCGGCTGTCGTGGATGAGCTCAGCCGACTCCAAGATCAGGTCCGACCAGCCAACTGGGCACACATCGAACAGGTACTGATCACGGAACTGGGCCGACCGCTGGATGAGGTCTTTGCCGAATTCGACCGGACTCCGCTGGCCGCCGCCTCGATCGCACAGGTCTATGGCGCCCGGCTGCCAGATGGTGAGCGGGTTGTCGTGAAAGTTCAGCGACCCCACATCCGTCCGACCGTGGAACGTGACCTCGACATCGTCGCGCGGATCGCGGCCACGCTGGAGCGAAATACGGTGTGGGGTCCGACGATCGGCACCCGAGCGCTGGCCGAGGGTTTCGCTCGGAGCATCCGGCAAGAACTCGACTTCGGCGTCGAGGCCGCAAACATGACAGCGATCGCGGCCGGCGGATCTGCGCCCCGGGGGGAGGTGGTCTTCCCGGTGCCGCGGTTGGAGTACTCCGCGGGCCGGGTCCTCACCATGCAACGCCTGGACGGCCTCGCCCTTGGCAGCGCCGCCCCGGCGATCCGCGAGCGCGGACTCGACCCGGACGCGGTGGCAGCCGGGCTGCTGACCTGTTTCCTCCGTCAGATCGTGCTCGACGGGGTGTTCCACGCCGATCCGCATCCAGGCAACGTCTTGCTGCTCTCTGACGGCCGGCTGGGCCTGTTGGACTTCGGATCGGTGGGTCGACTCGGTCCGATACTGCGCGAGGCGCTACAGCGGTTCCTGCTGGCGATCGAGCATGGGGACCCGCTGGGTGCGACCGACGCATTGCTGGAGATCGTGGACCGACCCGAGGAGGTCGATCATCAGCAGCTGGAACGAGCGGTCGGTCAGTTCATGGTCGGTCACCTCGGGCCGGGGGCCCGAGTCAGCGTCGCCATGTTCACCGAGTTGTTCAAGATCGTCGCCAGCCACGACCTCGGTGTGCCGCCGGAGGTGGCTGCGGTCTTCCGAGCACTCGGCACTTTGGAGGGCACCCTGAGGCTGCTCGCACCGCAGTTCGACCTCGTCGCTGCAACACGCAGGTTCGCCGCTCAACAGGTGAGCGATCAGCTGGCTCCGGATCAGTTACGGGCGACAGTCACCCAAGAGTTGGCAACCCTGTTGCCAATGCTTCGTCGGCTACCTCGTCGACTGGACCGGATCGCGGGCGCGGCCGAGCAGGGCAGGCTCGGTATCAACGTGCGTCTGTTCGCAGACGACCGTGACCGCCGAGTCGTCACCGGCCTGCTCCAGCAAGTTCTGCTCACCGTCCTCGGTGCGACGGCGGGCCTGATGGCCGTGCTCCTGCTCGGGACGGCAGGAGGACCACAGGTGACCACCATGGTCAGCCTGTACCAGCTGTTCGGTTACAACCTGCTGGTCATCAGTGTGGTACTCGTCCTTCGGGTGCTGGTTCTGGTGTTCCGGCGCCCCGACTGATGGCTGCCAATCCTCTCCTCCTTCTGCATAGTTGACCGATGACCCGGATCACGCCCCAGATCGAACCCTGCACAGGCAGTTGGGAGTAGGCATGTCGACGGTCGACTGGTTCCTCAGTTCATCCGAGCGGGGGAACCAGGCATCGAAGCTGCCGCTGTGGTCGGACGGCAACCTGGTGGTGCCTCGAGTGCACGGCGGGGCCTATTTCGACCGGCTGGTCAGCGCGGTCGAGGGCCTCGATGCCGGAGACCAGCTGTTCTTCACCGATTGGCGCGGCGATCCCGACCAACTCATGCGCCCAGACGGGCCGACGGTCGCCGAGCTCTTCAGCTCTGCCGCGCGCCGTGGAGTGGTCGTCAAAGGGCTGATGTGGCGCTCGCACTCGGACAAGATGGGCTACAGCCAGGAGGAGAGCCGTCATCTCGGGGACGAGGTCGAGGCCGCCGGCGGTGAAGTGCTGCTCGACCAGCGGGTACGCAGAGCCGGCTCGCATCACCAGAAGCTCGTCGTCCTGCGTCATGTCGGCCGACCACACAAGGATGTGGCCTTTGCCGGTGGCATCGACCTGTGTCACGGGCGCCGTGACGACGCCGAGCACCGGGGTGACCCGCAACCCATCGCGATGTCGGAGAAGTACGGCCCACATCCGCCTTGGCACGACGTACAGCTGGAGTTGCACGGCCCGGTGGTCGGCGCCCTGGACACGACGTTTCGGGAGCGCTGGTTCGATCCGACGTCGCTGGACTCCCACGACCCGATCGCCTGGGTACGCGACAAGCTCAGCAAGGCCGACCTCAGTGCCGACCCGCTGCCCGACCAACCGCCGGATCCGGACGCCTGCGGGCCGCATGCGGTGCAGGTACGGCGTACCTACCCCTCGATCCGACCGGGATACGACTTCGCGCCCCGCGGTGAACGATCCGTGGCCCGCGGGTATGGCAAGGCGATCCGTCGAGCGCGCCGGCTGATCTATCTCGAGGACCAATACATGTGGTCCACCCAGGTGGCCAAGCTCTTCGCCGACGCGCTGCGTGACAATCCCGGATTGCACCTGGTCGTCGTCGTTCCCCGCTATCCCGACGTCGACGGCCGGCTTGCGCTGCCACCCAACCAGGTCGGCCGGGCCGAGGCGATCGCCCTGTGTCAGCGGGCCGGCCGCGGTCGGGTGCACGTGTTCGATGTCGAGAACCATGTCGGCACTCCGGTGTACGTCCACGCCAAAGTGTGTGTCGTGGACGACATCTGGGCAGGAGTCGGCAGCGACAATTTCAA
>JALZIL010000419.1 GCA_030860305.1 Actinomycetota bacterium | reverse complement strand
CGAAGGGGACCTGCGTTGATCGTCGGATCAATGCGGTTCTCTTCGAGGCGGAATACCGCCGCGGACCTGGGCAACCATGCTGAGGACAGACTTCTCCCCGGCGCCGGCGAAATCGGGCGCCCCCAGGTACCGGAGCCGGTTGGAGGCAGCCCACGTGATGCCGTCAGCGATGCTGATGGCATTGGTCTTCGTGATCACGGGCTTCCTCCTCTCAGACGGACCGAGCGCGCGCCAGTTGTACGCGCAGGTCGGAGGGTATGCCTGGTGCCGGACAGGCCGCAATCGAATTACCGAGAACTTTCGATGGCTGTCTGAATATCGGTGGACTCGCCGCTGACCACCGCGAGAACGGCGGGCCCGTACCGTTCCCACTTCGTCGGCCCGACCCCGCTGACCATGCGCAGTTGGGCCTGGGTTCGAGGCCGGCTCTCGGCAATGGCGATCAGCGTGGCATCGGAGAACACCACGTAGGCCGGTACCGATCCCACCTTGGCCTGATCAGCTCGCCAGGTGCGTAGCCGTTCGAAGACTTCGGCGTCGCCTGGCCGCAGGTCGGCCCGGCGTTGCTTGCTGGCCGACTTCCGGCGCCGGTCTCCCACGTCATGCGCTCCGTCGAGGGTGGCCAGGAAGCGGCTGCGGCGACGGTTGCCCGACCCGCCGGCCTGCCTGGACCGGTGCCAGCTCAGGGCAAGTCGCTGCCGTGCCCGGGTCACCGCGACGTAGAGCAACCGCCGCTCCTCCTCGATCTCCTCCTCGCGCTTGGCGTGCGCGATCGGGAGTACCCCGTCGACCAGGCCGACGCAGAACACCGCGTCCCACTCCAGACCCTTGGCAGAGTGCATCGAGGCAAGGGTGACCCCGGGTACGGCGGGCGCATGCTGGGCGACGGCACGGCTCTCGAGTTCGGTGACCAGATCCGTCAGCCCGGCACCCGGGGTGGTGGCGGCGATCTGGACGGCGAGGTCGACCAGGGCGGCGAGTGAACCCCAGCGTTCCAGCGCGGCACCGGAGCTGGGGGCATCGTCGGCGACCCAGCCCATCGAGGTCAAAACGTCGCGGACCGAACTCGGCAGATCCGATGCCGGTGCGGTGTGGGCCGGGTCCTGCGGCTGATCCGAGCGTGCGGCCGCGCGAAGCAGGACCAGCGCCTGGCGGACCTCGGGGCGGTCGAAATAGCGCTGACCACCGTGCAGCACGTAGGGCACGCCGGCGGAGGCCAGCGCCGCCTCGTAGGCGGCCGATGCAGCATTGATCCGGAACAGCACCGCGATCTCGGCGGGTGCTACTCCCTTGGCGATCAACCCCAGGCACTGGTGTGCCACCCAGGCGGCCTCGGCGGGCTCGTCGGCCAGCTCGGTGATCGCCGGGATCGGGCCGTCGGGTCGTTGCCCGACCAGCTCCAAGCCCGCGACCCTGGGCTCCCCGGTACGGCTCATCAGCCGGTTTGCCAGGTCAACGATCTGCGGTGTGGATCGGTAGTCGCGGTGCAGTCGGATCACCTGCGCGGCGGGAAAACGAGCGGTGAACTCCAGCAGGTAGTCGGGACTTGCTCCGGTGAAGGAGTAGATGGTCTGCCGTGGGTCACCGACGACGCAGAGGTCATCCCGATCGCCCAGCCACACGTCGAGCAGGCGCTGTTGCAACGGGTTGACGTCCTGGTACTCGTCGACCACGAAATAGCGATACCGGGCACGCACCTCGTCGCAGACGTCCCGATGCGATTCCAGGGAGTAGGCCGTCACCAGAAGCAGATCCTCGAAATCCAGAGCACCCTGATCGGACTTCGCGTGCTCGTAGCGGGCGTACGCGGCAGCCACCTTCGCAAACTCCAGCGGAGCGTGCCGGTCAGCGGCCGCGGCCCGCTCGCGGTAGTCCTCCGGGGCGATCAGGCTGGTCTTGGCCCATTCGATCTCGCCCGCCAGATCCCGTACCAGGGCTCGATCCGGATGTGCCCCTACCGCGGAAGCGGCCGCGGCCACCAGCCGGGCCTTGTTCTCGACCAGCGGCGGGATGGGACCGCCGAGCACCCGAGGCGCGAAGTACTTGAGCTGGGCCAGCGCCGCCGCATGGAAGGTCCGGGCGTTGACCCCGTCAGCGCTCATCTGCCGCAGCCGGGAACGGAGTTCGCCTGCGGCGCGGGCCGTGAAGGTGACCGCCAGCACCTGGCCGGCCACGACCTGCCCGGAGGCGACTGCGTGGGCGATGCGGTGGGTGATCGTCCGAGTCTTCCCGGTGCCCGCCCCGGCCAGGATGCAGACCGGCCCGCGGACGGCCTGCGCGGCCCGCTGCTGCTCCTGATCCAGTCCGGCGATCAGCTCCACGTCCGAATACTCCCAGCCCGCAGCGACTCGGTCCGGTTCAGGGCAGGTCAGGTGAACCGGCAGCCATGCGCTGTGGACGGGGAAGAGATGTCGGCACGACAGCGTTGTCTCCGATGACCGACGACTCGACCGGAAGGATTTTCATGAGTTCCCCGCAGGTGACCATGTACACGACCAGCTGGTGCGGCTACTGCGTGCGCCTGAAGCGTCATCTGAACAACGAGGGAATCGAGTTCGCCGAGGTCAACATCGAGAGCGACCCGGCCGCCGCGGATCTCGTGGAGAAGGCCAACGGTGGCAACCAGACCGTGCCTACGCTGATCTTCCCGGACGGCACCGCATTGACGAACCCAACGATCGAGCAGATCAAGTCCCAGCTCGCCGCTGCCTGACCACGCGCCGCGCCACGTAGGCCGCGTGCTGATGTCGTAGGAATGCAGGCGACTCGCCCGGCGTGTTCTCGGCAAACCTGCGACATCACGACAACACGACATGACGGGACGCCGGCTGCGGGTCAGGTCCAGGCCGGGGTGGCCGGTTTCTCGCCGAGCCAGTCCGTGATCAGCTGGTAGGCGATCGATACCGGCGGCGGCAGTTTCGGCCGTACCCGGTCCGCTCTGACGAGATCGGCCCGCGAGAACCAGTCGGCTTCGGCGAGTTCCTTCTGGTCGACGACCAGTCGCTGATCACCGTCCACCTGCGCGGTGAAGCCGAGCATCAGCGACTGCGGCAGAGGCCACGGCTGGCTGGTCACGTAGCGGATGTCGGTGACGCTCAGCCCCACCTCTTCGAAGACCTCCCGGGCCACCGCCTGCTCAGCTGACTCCCCCGGCTCGACGAAGCCGGCCAGTACCGAGAACCGGTCGGGCGGCCAGATCGATTGCCGGCCCAGCACACAGCGGTCGGCCCCGTCGTGCACCAGCACGATCATCGCCGGATCGGTACGCGGAAAGCTGTCGGTCCCATCGACCGGGCAGTGCCGTACCCACCCAGCGTCCCGCAGTTCGGTGACCGCGCCGCACAGTGGGCAGTGCAAGGATCGGTCCTGCCACTGGGCCAGACCCACCGCCTCGACCAGCAGCCCGGCGTCCAGGTCGTCGACCTCGGCGCCGATCTCTCGAAGCCCCACCCATCGGTCGGCCCGGATGTCGCGGCTCGCCCGCGCCATCGCGTAGGCGACCCCGTCGTGGCCACCGAGATAGCTCCAACCCGCCGGCTCGGAGTGCACCGTGTCGCCTCTGCGCAGGTCCAGTGCCGGTCCCCGGTCTGCCTCGACGGTGGGCACGAGGTAGTCATCGGTGACCAGGAGGACGCGCAGATCGGGGTGCCGGTGCAGGGTGCCGTTCAGCTCCGCCCGCCGGAGCCCATCCCGGTCGTGTACGGCGCGGGACAAAGCCGGTCTTACGGGCTGGGCGTACGGCGGTGCCGCTGGCCGCTCCTGGCTCACTCCGGATTCCGGGTCACGGCCAACGAGCGCAGCGAGTCCTCGACAACCGCCGCGTCCCCGACGACGACGGTGGCCAAGGAGCTCACCGAGAAATAGCGGCGCGCGGCCTCCTGCACGTCGGCGATCGCCACACCGGCTACGGCCTTCTGGTGGTCGGCCAGCCAGGAGGCCGAAAGACCCTGTCCAGCAAGGCTGGTCAAAGTGGAGGCAAGTCCGGCTTGGGTTGCGGTGGACATTGCCAGCGTGCCCAACGCGTACCGTCGCGCGAGGTCCAGTTCGTCCTGGGTCACCGGCGCCAGCGCCATCCGACCGAGTTCGTACCAGGTTTCGTGTACGGCGCGCGCGGTCACGTCAGTGGCCACGTCGGCGTCGACGATGAAGGTGGAACCGGCCGCGGCGTTGTCGACCCCGCTGTGCGGGCTGTAGGTGAAGCCGTTGCGCTCCCTGAGATTCTCGGTCAACCGTGAGGAGAAGTAGCCACCGAAGATCAGGTTGGCCAACTTCAGTGCGGCGTAGGCCGGATCACGACGGCCCACCGCCGCGCCACCGATCCGGATGTTGGACTGCACGGCACCGGGCCGGTCCACCAGGGTGATCCCGCCCGGCTCGAAGTCCGGCAGCGTCAGGACCCTCGAGCCCCGCGCAGGACCCACCCAGTCCGCGAAGGCAGAACTCGCCTGCTTGGCCACTGTCGCCGGCTGTACGTCGCCGACGACGACAAGCGTTGCACCGTACGGCCGTATCCGATCGCGATGGCTGCGCCGCAGCGTGCCTGCGTCCAGCTCGGCCACTATGGATGGGTCGGGCGTGGTGTGTGCGTACGGGTGTTCGCCGAACAGCCGCCGGGAACGCGCCATCCGGGCGACGACGCCCGGCTGGGTGAGCGCCATCGCGATCCGTTGACCCAGCCGATCGCGCTCGGCCACCACCTCTGCCGACGGGTAGGACGCCGACGTGAGGATCTCGGCAAGCAGATCGAGCACAGTGGACAGTCCGGTGCGCAGGACCGCCGTCGAGAACAGCAGCCGATCCGCGTCGGCCGAGACGGCCAGGTCCGCGCCCACGGCTGCGAGGTCGTTGGCAAGTTGGCGCTGATCGCGCTGGGCGGTTCCGAACAGCATCGATGACGACATCAAGGAACCACGCGCGATGGCGGCTGCTGCGGTGCGGCTGGTGGCCATCGGTAGCGGGATGTGCAGTCGGACCTCGACCATCGGAACGGTAGGGCGTCGTACGACCATCGTGTTCAGCCCGTTGGGCAGGGTCGCGGCGGCCGCCCGAGGTGCCCGCGCCGACCGTGCCTCGATCAAGGGCGGCAGGACCATCGCGGACGGATCCTCGCCCAGGACGACGCTCACGCTCACGCTCGCGCTCCGGGAACCAGCTCGAGTACGGCTCGGTGCTGGGTGCCCAGCGCGGACGCCGCCGCGGCTACCGACCCGGCGTCCACCTGCGCCAGCCGACCCGGTAGTTCGGTCGCGAACTCCGCCCGGCCGTGGATCAACTCCCCGGCAGCAAACCCCTGCGTACGACCGAGCACCGGGTCGGCCTGACGCAGCAGCTGCGCGGCGATCCGTGCCTGCACCCGGGCGAGCTCGGTTTCACCGACACCCTCCTCGGCCACCGATTTCAGCTCCTCCTCGACGGCTGCCAGAATCTGTCCGGCGCTGACGTCGCGTCCATGGTGGGCCTGGAACATCAGCGCTGTGGCGTCCCGAGCATCGAACGGGTCACCGAACAGCCCGAGGTACATCGCCTGATGCAGCGCCAAGTGATCGCGGTGGATGAGGCGCTGTTCCAGCCGCGAGGCATCGGAGTCCGACATCAGTTCGCTCAACACGACGTAGGGCAGGAACCCCTCGAAGTCCCCCACCGGGTCGGGAACCCGCCAGCCGATGGCCAGCGCCGGTGTCACGGCGAGCGGATCGACGACTTCGGCGTGCCGGTCCTCGGCCAGGGCGGGCTCGGCGAAGGGCGGACGCTGCGGGGTCCTTCGAGCAGGTACCCGTGCAAAATACCGCTGTACCCACTGCGTCACCTGCTCGACGTCGAAGTCCCCGCCCACGGCTAGCACCGCATTTCCGGGCGAGTAATAGGAGTCGAAGAAGGCAGCGGCATCCTCGGCGGTCGCGCTTTCCAGGTCGACGAAGTCGCCGTAGCCGTTGTGGGTGTTGGCGAAGGAGTCGAACAGCACCTCAGGCAATTGCAGCCACGGAAAGGCGCCGTACGGCCGGTTCAGGACGTTGACCCGGATCTCCTCCTTGACCACGTCGATCTGGTTGTCGATGGTCTCCTGGGTCAGCAGGGGTGCTGCCATCCGGTCGGCCTCACAGAACAGCGCCAGCTCCAGCGCGCCGGCCGGTAGTACCTCGAAGTAATTGGTGTAGTCCAGGTGCGTGCTGCCGTTGAAGATCCCACCGCTTCCCTGCACCTGGCGGGCATGCTCCAGTTTGGGTAGCTGCGCCGAGCCTTGGAACATGACGTGTTCGAAGAGATGGGCGAATCCGGTGCGGCCCAATGGCTCGCTGCGCATCCCGACGTCGTAGTACACCGCGACCGCGACTACCGGCGCGGTCGAATCCGGCGCCAGGACGACGCGCAGCCCGTTGTCCAGGGTCAGGCGGTGCAGAGGATGGGCGGGCAGGGTCGGGACGCGGACGGGCACCCGCGCGACGATAGCTGCTCATCCGTTGGCCGGTCGTCGGGGCGCCGGCGCAGGCTCAGTTCAGGACGTCGATCTCGGCGATCACCCGGTCGACGATGCCGTAGAGCTCGGCGTGGGTGTTCGGGATCGAGATGTACATCAGCGCCGGAGCCGGCCGTCCGGTCTTGATCAGGATCAGCGCCGCCCGCTCCCCCGTCGAGTCGTAGCCGGCGATGTCCCAGCTCAGGTTGAACTCCAGGAGATAGGCGGCGGCGCCGTCGACGGTGACGGCCTCGTCGCGCAGCACCTCGATGTCGTTGGGGGCGGGGTAGTAGTTCGTTCGGACGCTGGTCTGCACGGCGCCGATGGTGCCGGCGAAGGTGCTCGGCCCGCCGTACCCGAACGTCGCCTGCAGCGGACCGGACGTGACCTGGGCGATGAATTGGCCACCGGAGGGCACCACCTCCTGCGTCACGATGTACTGCCCCGCCGTCGACGTGGTCTCCTCCACCCCGTTGACGAATTCCAGCCAATACGCTCCGAGATACGGATAGGCGACACCGGCCTCCTCGTCGACGATCCGGGTCTGACCCGGCGGCCGGGACGGCGCCTCGGTCTGCCCGCCGGTGGCGATCGGCGGCCCAGGATCGTCCGAACTGCCCCCGACGAAGATGACGACGCTGATGATCAGCACCAGTACGACAGCGCCGACGAGCCCGGCAATCCAGACAGCGCGCGACACCCCGCCGGCCCCGACCTGCCCTGCGCTGACCGGGATCGCCGGCTCCGGCCGGAAGCTTTCGGCCGGCCGTGGCCCTTGCGGCGTTGTTTGCCGCTCCCAGTAATCGGTATCCGCGCCGATGGCTGAGGCGTATCTGGTCCCGTACTGCGTGATGACCCGGTCATGGTTCTGTGCCGTGAGCACCGTGCCAGAACTCGACACGGGCCGGATCGACTCGCTCCAGCCCACGCCGTTCCACCAGCGCTCCAGACCTGGGCGGCCTTCCGGGTCGGGGTACCACCCCGCAGTGGACGTGTCCGTCACGTGCACAGGGTACGGCGAGGGTCCGGGTGGGCGCGACGTCCCGAGCCAGGGCCACCAGCCGCACTATCGTGACCGCATCATGACTGCCGCCGGGCCCTTCGTTGCTCGTACCGGTGACCTGACCCCGAAGCTCCTTGATGCCGACATCTGGTCGGAGCAGCTGCTCTTCGACGCTGGCATCCCGATCGCCGATGCACCGATGGTCTGCGTCGGCGGCGGACTGGGCACGTTCGCGTTGGTCGACCACCTGCGGATCGGCGGGGTCCGGCCCGAATCTCTGCAGGTGCTCACGCCACTGAGCGCTGCCTGGGAGAGCTTCGCGTATCTGACTCGGGTGTCCCAGATCTCGCGCGAGGACCGGCTGCGCTCGGACTCCTCGTCCTGTCCCGACAATCTCTGGGGCTTCCCGTCCTTCGCCGTGCGCGAGGCATTTGGCGCGGACACGGTTCGTGGTTCGCTCCGGCCGCTCTGGCAGGTGCTCACCGAACCGATCTGCGGCGAGCACTACACCCCGCGCCTGGGTCAGGTGCTCGACGCCTTGGCCCGCGAGGCCCGCCGGATCCGGTATCCGGAGATGGTCACCCAGGGACAGGTACGGATGGTTCGTCGCCGGGAGGCAGGCGGCTACTTCACCGTCCTCACCCCACCGGAGCGGGCCACTGGAGGCAGGCGGATCGCGTTCCGGTCGGCGTACGTGCATCTGGCCGTCGGGTACGCCGGATTGCGATTTCTCCCTGAGCTGGCTGCCTACCGGGCGTCGACCCGGAACTCGAGCCGGGTGGTGAGCGCCTACGAACCGCACGAGCACGTCTACGACCAGCTGCGACGGCGGCCGGGCACGGTCATGGTCCGAGGTTCCGGGATCGTTGCCGCCCGGGTGGTGCATCGGCTGATCCAGGAACGCAACGCCCACGGACTGCAGACGCGGGTTGTGCATCTCCTGAGCCACGACGTCCCCGGACCGCAGGGACCCAGGTTCATGCGGCGCAACGGCGGTGACGGCTGCGCCTATCAGGCCTTTGACGAACCAAAGGCGGTGTGGGGCGGGCAATTACGCGATCGAGCTGGAGCAACTGAAGGGGCCGGACGAGTGGAGTTCTACGACTCGCTCGGCGGCCCGTCGACGCCGTATCGCAAGGACTGGCACGCCCAGCTGGCAACGGCACGCGCGCAGGGCTGGTATTCGACGGTCGTCGGGGAGGTCGAGGCGCTCGACCCCCAATCCGATGACCTCATCTCGGCGCGGATCCAGGCGCGGGACAGCGTCCTGATGGCGCAGGTGTCCTTCCTCGTCGACTGCACCGGGCTGCAGCCCGACATCGGCGAGCAGCGGATCCTCGCCGACCTGTTGCACCATTCGAATGCGGGTCGGAATCCACTGGGCGGCTTGGATGTGGGCCCCTCCTTCGAGGTGCGAGGCACGCGCAGCGGCAAGGGCCGGCTCTACGCCTCGGGTGCGGCGACCCATGGCGGCTACCTCGCCGGGGAGGACACCTTCCTCGGGCTCCAGATCGCCGCGCAGGAGATCGCCGACGACCTCGCCGCCCAGGGGCTCTGCGCTCGTCTGGATGGCTCGAGGTCGGTCCGGCAATGGGTGCGCTGGGCCGCCAACCGGCCCATCTGAGCTCTCGATGACCTATTCGCTGGCCGGCCGGATCCAGACCCGGATCGTGCTGTTCGGGGTGATCGGCGGGATCTGGACCGCCCTGGTCACGCCGATCCTGCCGACGAGGCTGCCACTGGGCCCGTCGTACGAGATGTCGTTCACCGTGCTGGGACTGATCATCGTGCTTGGCGTGGCCTGGGAGTTGGCCTATCACCTGTTGCAACAGTTCCGATGGGACAAGGACTGGCCCACCATGTTCTCGCTGCTGGCCGGGGTGCCCGAGGGACTGGTGCTCTGGCTGCTGCTGGACAGTGGCACCTGGCTGTGGGAGGTACCGGTGACCGCTCGCGGGTTCTGGGCTCTGTTCATCTCCACCTGGCTGCTCATTTGGGCGGTGCTCTCCGGACCGATCCGGGTCCTGCTCGTCCGTCGACGCTGGCGTGGAGGGAGGCTGTTCGGGTGAGCCGAGAGGGCGCCTTCGACCGGATGACGGTCACGATCCGGCCAGGGTCCGATGTCGTGGCCCGGAAGGCCGGCGTCCTGCTCGTGGCCGGGACGCCAGCCTCCGACGAGGGTGACCGCGTCCTGCACACCGTCTTGCACCTGCTCGAGACCGGCGGCGAGGGCGACACTCGGGCGCTGGGGTACCGCCTGAGTCGTGAATTGCGCTCACTGTTCGAGACCGGCGGCGGTCCCTCCGATCTGGCTCTGGTCGCCGCGACCGACGACGGCCTGGCCGTCGTGCTCGCGGGGACCGGGACGGCGGCGGTGCCCGAGCGCGGATGGCGCCTGGTCTGCGAAAAAGGCGGCCTACTGACCCGCGAGGTTGATTGGCCACCTGCTCCGCTGCTCCTACATCTCGGGGGATCCGGCGCGGAGTCCACCAGCGCGGCGCCGGATCATCGGCCGGCTCGACCCTTCGATCTGCGTGCCGGGGTCGTTCCTGGAAGCGCCGCCGTCCTGGCCTCGCCCCCGACTGCCCCGCCGGCGATCACCGAGGCGGCGAAGGCGGAACAACTCTCCGGTACCCGCGTTCTTGGATATCCCTGCCGGGCCGGCCACCTCAACGACCCACGGGCGCTGTTCTGTGCGCTCTGCGGCATCAGGATGGCCGAGAGCACGGGGGTCTACGTCGAAGGACCGAGGCCACCGCTGGGGCTGCTGGTCTTCGACAACGGGGCCAGCTTCGCTTTGGACGAGAGCTATCTGCTTGGCCGCGAACCCGACATCGACGAGCGGGTACGCAGTGGACGGCTGCGCCCGCTGGTGCTCTTCGACACCACCGGAGTGATCTCGCGTCGGCACGCCGAGATCCGGCTCGAGGACTGGAATGTGTTGCTGGTCGACTGTGGCTCGGCGAACGGCACGCTGGTCGCCGAGCGGGGCGCCGAGCACTGGTCGGCCCTCGTCCCGGGTCAGCCGATCCGGATGCGGCCCGGCATGCAGGTGCGCATCGGGGAGCGCAGCTTCGTCTTCGAACCCCTGCACGGTGCGCCGTGAGTCAGCGGCGGGTGATCTGCCCGCGGGCCACCCACCAGTCGTAGAGCGCGCGCAACCCGGCCGCGTCACCGCTGGCCGCGGAGGTGATCGCGAAGACCTTCAGTTCGGTGTTGGTCCAGACCAGGTGGGCGGTGTTCTCGGAGTCGATGTAACAGGCGAGTGCGCCCACTACCGGCCCGCCCTGGGTGTATTCGCCGAACCCCTGCTCGGCACCGCATTCCGCCCCATCACTGGAGGGAAGTTCGTCCAGCGAGCGCTCCTGTACGTAGGTCTGGAAGGCCCTGTCTAGGTCATCGCCGTTCTCGTAGAGGAAGAAATCGCTCGCGTTGGCACCGGGTGCGGAGATGCTCGCCCCGCAGGTCAAGGCAGCCAGCGAACCGTCGTCGACCGGCCTCCCGGTGGCTGTACAGCGGCTCGCGGTGAAGTCGAGCGGGATGAGATCACGCAGGGCAGATTCGTCGGTCGGGTCAGCCGGTCCAGCCCGCTCCTGTGCGCCGGAACCGCCGGCACCGTCGAGAATGCCACCCGCCGGCAACTCCTCGATCGGGGTAGCGCTGGCGGTGCTCGTCATCGCGTCCGGCGCTGTCGTCGAGGGATTCGCGCCAGTACCCAGCGTCACGGCGAGGGTGACTGCGATGGCGAGCACCACGACCGCGATGATGGCCGCCGCCACCAGCCGGCCCGGCCGCGATCCCGGGTCGACCGGTGGCACCTGCACCGGGCCGGGGACCGATCCGGGACGGGATGGTAGCCCGGTGGGAACTGGTGGTGAGGGTCGTCTGCGTCCGGGGTCACTGCCAGGGCCGGGGTAGGGCGTGCCTTGGTGCGGCGGACCCGACCACGGCCCGGGGTGGCGGCCGTGGTTTCCAGAGGGGCCGGGACCCCCAGGGTGAGCCGGTTGGGACCGGGGACCGGCAAGGGCCGCTCGAGCCGCGACCCCGAGTTCGCCGGCCCGGGCGAAGCGCTGATCGGGCCGCTTGGCCATTCCGGTCGCGATCACCTGGTCCAGGCCGTAGGGAATGCCGGATCGTTGGGTGGAGGGGCGCGGCGGCGGCACGTTGAGGTGGGCATACATCAGGGTCGGCAGACCATCGCCGTTGAACGGCCGGCTCGCCATCAGGCACTCGTAGAGCAGGCAGGCCAGTGAATAGACGTCGGTACGGCGATCGACGGCTACCTCCAGGAAGCGTTCCGGTGCCATGTAGTCGAAGCTGCCCAGGGCTGCCCCCGTATGGGTGAGCGCAGCCGCCTTGCCCGAGCCGATGGTGCGAGCGATGCCGAAGTCGACCAGATAGATGAAGTCGTCGCCGTTGCCCGGGTTGCTGAGCAGCACGTTGGACGGCTTCACATCGCGGTGGATCAAGCCATCGTCATGTGCAGCGTCCAAGGCCCGGGCGACCTGGGCGATGATGTTGACCGCCCGTTCCGGGGGCATCGGTCCGTCGCGGTCGAGTGCTTCGCCGAGGTCCTCCCCTTCGACCAGGCGCATGTCCAGGAACAGCCGGCCGTCGATCTCGCCGTAGGAATGGATCGGGATGACGTGCGGATCGCGCAGCCGGGCGGCCACTTGCGACTCACGCCGGAAACGTTCCCGATAACCGGCGTCGTCGGCCAAGCTCTCGGTGAGCAACTTGAGGGCGACGTGCCGGTCATGGGTCTCGTCGTAGGCCCGGTAGACCGCGCCCATCCCGCCACGGCCGAGAACGCCCTCGATCCGGTACGGACCGAACTGCTGCACGGGACTCCGATCCACGACCACACTCTGGCAGGCTCGATCGTATGCAGATATCGGTAGCCGAGTTGACCTTCGACGTCACCGTAGACGGGCCGCAGGACGGTCGACCGGTGCTGTTGTTGCACGGGTTCCCGGAGACCGGACGTAGTTGGGACGCCGTACGCGAGAACCTGGTACGGGCTGGGCACCGCGTGATCGTGCCCGATCAGCGTGGCTATTCTCCCGGCGCGCGTCCCTCCGGGGTCGAGGCCTACGGAATGCGCCCCATCGTCTCCGACGCGATCGGCGTGCTCGATGCCCTCGACATCTCCACTGTGGACGTCGTCGGCCACGACTGGGGCGCGAACGTCGCCTGGTGCCTTGGCACCTGGCATCCGGAACGGGTCCGCTCGCTGACCGCTGTCGCCGTACCGCATCCGCTGGCCTTCGGCTGGGCCTTCCGCAACGACAGCGACCAGCAGGAGCGCTCCGCCTACATCTTGCTGTTCTGGAAGGAGGCCAAGGCCGAACAGGTCCTGCTCGAGGACGGCGCCCGACGGCTGCGAAGGATGCTCACCGGCCTGCCCGACGACGCCGTCGAGCACTACGTGGCGGTGCTCTCGGAGCCCGGCGCTCTGACCGCAACGCTGAACTGGTACCGCGCCATGAGCCGCCAAGCGGTCGCCGACATGCCACCGGTCACAGTGCCGACGACGTACGTGTGGAGTACCGAAGATCTCGCGGTGGGTCAGGCGGCAGCGCAGAAGTGTGGCGAATTCGTTGACGCCACATATCGTTTCGTCATTCTCGATGGCGTCTCGCATTGGATTCCGGAGCACGCGCCGGACCAGTTGACGGCCGCCATCCTCGACCAGATATCCAGTACATGACCGCGCCGTCGGCACAGATCCGCCTCGCCGTGCCGGCGGTTGCTGCGGCCCTGGGCGGGTGCATGTGCGGGCTTGGCAGGCCGCCTATCGCGGCATGATGCCGGATGCCTTCCTCGACGGACTCGATCCCGACGAGCCCGGCGCCAGGTGGGCGCGCAGCCTGGCCACAACGCGTGTGAACAGCCCTGTTGATCATCGGAACTGAGCCGGTTATTGGCCGATCCGCCACGATAACCCCCCGTAGTTCCGATGATCAACTGCGCTGTCTGCGCGTCAGGCCGCGGCGATCACTACCCTCGACCAGTGCTTGGACGATCCCCCTTGCCGGCGATTCCGCCGGTGACCGATCTGCTGGCCATTGCTGTGAGTGCGATCGACGGGACTCCGCGCGCAGGCCAGCAACAGATGGCAACCGCCGTCGAGGCGGCGATGCACACCGACGAGCATCTTCTCGTCCAGGCCGGCACCGGAACCGGGAAGTCGTTGGCCTACTTGGTACCTGCTCTACGGCACGCGGTCCAGAACGGCGAACCGGTCGTGGTATCGACGGCGACGCTGGCTCTGCAGGCTCAGATCGTGGACCACGATCTACCGGTGCTCGTCGATGCTCTCGAACCGTTGCTCGGCCGGCGACCCGAGGTGGCGCTGGTCAAGGGCCGGGCACACTATGCCTGCCGGCACAAGCTGGCCGGGGGGTATCCCGCGGAGGAGCCCACCCTCTTCGACGCGGGCGCAGCCAGCGGCCCGGCCTCATCGTTGGGGGCGGCGGTCGTACGGCTTCGGGAATGGGTCGAGTCCTCGAAGACCGGTGACAGATCCGAGCTTGTGCCGGGGGTGCCCGATCGAGCGTGGCGGCAGGTCTCGGTAACAGCCCATGAATGCCTTGGCGGGCAATGCTGTCCGCAGGCGGCGACCTGCTTCAGCGAGCTGTCCCGGGCCAAGGCCCGGGTGTCCGACATCGTCGTCACGAACCACGCCTTCCTCGCCATCGATGCCTTCGAGGGCCGAGCCATGCTGCCGCAGCACCAGGTGGTGATCATCGACGAGGCCCATGAACTGGCCGACCGGGTCACCGGCGTCATCTCCGATCAGCTCAGCCCGGCATCTGTCTCGGCCGCGGCCGGGGCCGCTGCCCGGCACGCGGAGGTGGACTCCGATCGGCTGACCGATGCAGCAGCCGAGCTGTCCGCAGCACTCGATGATCTGGAGGGTGGACGCTTCCCCGACGTGCTCCCCGAGGCGCTGCATCGCGCTGTGGCCGCGGTACGGGATGCGGCCCGTGGGGCCCTGACCTCGCTTCCAGCCGCCGTTGCGCTCCTCGAGACCGCCGGCAACCAGGGAGCCCAGCAGCTCGCGCGGGGTGCCCTGTCGGAGATCTTCGACGTCGCCGAGAGGCTGACCAAGGAATCCGACGAGGACGTCTCCTGGCTGTCGGTGTCCGACTACGGGCCGGGAGCGCCCAGGCGCCTGCTGCAGGTCGCCCCACTCTCGGTTGCCGAGCTGCTCCGCGAACGGCTGTTCGCCGAGCGGACGGTGATCCTCACCTCGGCCACGCTCACCGTGGGTGGCACTTTCGACGCGACGGCCGAAGCACTCGGGCTGACCGGAAACGACGCCCCCGCCTGGCGGGGTCAGGACGTGGGCAGTCCCTTCGATTACCCGAAGCAGGGCATCCTGTACGTCGCCAAGCACCTGCCGCCGCCCGGCCGGGACGGTCTGGGCGCCCCCGGGATGGACGAGATCGCCGCCCTGGTCCAGGCTGCGGGTGGACGTACCCTCGGCCTGTTCTCCTCGCGCCGGGCCGCTGAGGCCGCTGCGGAGGCGATGCGTGAGCGCCTGGACGTACCGGTGCTCTGTCAGGGCGACGACGCCACCCCGACGTTGATGGCTGCCTTCGCCGCGGACCCGCGAACGTGCCTGTTCGGAACGCTGTCC
>JALZIL010000409.1 GCA_030860305.1 Actinomycetota bacterium | reverse complement strand
GAGCCTGGACCCGATCCACCTCCGGGGCGAGGCCCTCGAGCACCTGGGGCGCTGTGTGGTCGAGATCGCGGAGCCGGTCGAATGCCTCGGACTGGGCGTCCAGACGCTGATCGGCG
Source organism: Actinomycetota bacterium (assembly GCA_030860305.1). The sequence goes on along the minus strand of JALZIL010000409.1, from coordinate 2,422 downwards.
GACTGGCACAGGCGGAGGATCTCGGCCAGCAGCCTGCGTTGTGCCGGTTCAGCTTCCGGCACCTCGTCGTCCAATTGTTGACGCAGCGCAAAGGCTTGGCCGAGTTCGGCACGCGAGGCGTCCAGTGCCTCCTGGAACCCGGTCACGGCTTCGTCCCCGAACTGACCCTGAGCGAAGGTCAGCTCCTGCGCCGAGGTCTGCACCGCGTCGTCCAGATCGATCAGGGCGGAGCTGGCCTGGAAGGTCAACTGTTGCGTGGTCAGATCGGCATGCGGGTCGGCATGTGCCTCGCCGCTGCTCGATCGGCGGGGTTGACTGGGCGCCCGGGTGGAGTCGCCGGATTCGGTACGCGCCTGCTTGCGGCGGCGGTAGACAAGGTAACCCCCGCCGGCGAGCACAGCTCCGCCGAGTAACAGCGCGATGGCAACGCCGCCGCTGCCCGACCCGCCGCCGTCCAGCCCGCCGGCCAGCGCGATGGCCGCACCTGCCCAGTCCTGCTCGGACAGCTGCGGTTCGACGTCGTTGACAAGGAGATCGGAGAGCTCCTCGTCCGACAGCGGATAGTCCTGGTCGACCGACAACCCGTACGCCCGGTCGTCGACGGCAACGGCAAAGAGCACGTCACGGCTGCCCAGCTGGGACTGCTGCGCGCTCTGGTCGGCCCAGCTCTGACCGTCCAGACCGTCGAAGCTCGAGACGAACACGACGAACAACTGGGTGCCTTCATCGGCACGCAACTGGTCGAGCGCCTCGCGCACCTGGGCTTCCTCGCCGCCGAGGGCATCAGCCTGATCGGTGATCTGATCAGCGGCGCGCAGCGGGGGGCTGGCTTCGGCCACGCCATTGCCGATCACTCCCAGGAACACAAGGCCGGCGACGGCGGCACCTAGGACGGCAGTGAGCACCCTGCGCATCGACATACCTCCGGTCGGCTGATCGGTCCACGTTCGCAGCGTGCAGTCGCGGGCATGGGCGGACTTTACGCAATTAGGCTGACCGCTCCGTTGCCCCGTGTCGAGGAGACCCGATGTCGTTGACCAGCCTGCCCAAGGCCGAGCTGCACCTGCACGTCGAGGGCACGATGGAGCCCGAGCTGGTCTTCGAACTGGCAGCCCGCAACCACGTCACGTTGCCGTTCGCCGACGTCGAGGACCTCAGAGACCGGTACGTCTTCGCCGACCTGCAGAGCTTTCTGAACCTCTACTACGCGGCCATGGACGTCCTCCGGACGGCAGACGACTTCACCGACCTGGCCCGGGCCTACCTCGACCGCGCGCACGGTCAGGGCGTCGGCCACGTCGAGATGTTCTTCGATCCGCAGCCACACATGGATCGTGGTGTCGCGATCGAGACGGTCATCGACGGTCTTCGCGCCGCGCTGGACGAGGTCGAGCCGGTCGGTCGGATGTCCGGCGGACTGATCCTGTGTTTTTTGCGTGATCGCGGTCCCGACGAAGCCGTTGCCGTGCTTGACGCCGCCCGCTCGAGAATGGGTTCGTTGATCGGTGTCGGCCTGGACTCGGCCGAGGTCGGCTATCCGCCAGGCGCGTTCCGGGATGCCTACGCTCAGGCACGTGACCTCGGGCTGCATACGGTCGCGCACGCCGGCGAGGAGGGCCCACCGGCCTACGTGTGGGAGGCACTCGACGTGCTGGGGGTGGAACGCATCGATCATGGGATCCGGTCGATGGAAGACCCCGAACTGGTTGCTCGGCTGCGCCGGGACCGCACTCCGTTGACGGTGTGCCCGTTGTCGAACGTACGGCTCGGGGCGGTCGAACGACTGGACCTGCATCCGCTGGCTCGGATGCTCGACGAGGGCCTGATGGTCACGATCAACTCCGACGACCCAGCCTACTTCGGTGGCTACGTGAGCGACAACTACGAGGCGTGCGCACGAGAACTCGACCTAGACCGCAACCAGCTGAGCCTGCTCGCGCAGAACTCGGTCAACGCGTCCTTCGCCCCGGCAGAGCGCAAGGCGACGCTGCTTGCCGAGATCGACGCCTGGGCCGGGCCGTGATCGAGATCGGAGCGGCGCTGCGCCACTTTCGTGCTAGGAAAGGGCGATGAGCCGGGCCGAGCCAGCCGCTGACCAACCGCACCGCCCGGCCGGCGCCGAGCCGGCGCTGCGGCTGCTGCTGATCGGTCCGCCCGGCTCGGGTAAGGGCACCCAGGGCAAACGCCTTGCCGAGCGGTACAGCGTGGAGCACATCGCCGCCGGCGACCTGCTGCGTCACGAGGTGGAGGCGCAATCCGACATCGGCCGACGCGCCTCGGACGCCATGAAACGGGGTGAGCTGGTCCCCGACGATCTCGTCTTCGAGCTGGTCATGCCCAGGGTGATCGCAGCCGGTAAGGCGCATGGTTATGTGCTGGACGGCTTCCCACGGTCAGTCAGTCAGGCCGAAGAGGGCAGGCC
>JALZIL010000288.1 GCA_030860305.1 Actinomycetota bacterium | reverse complement strand
GGCATGGACGATCGTGTGGTTGAGCCGGATGCTCATTGGGAAGCCTCCTCGTCAGTCAGGCCGGATCGCCGCTCTTGTGGTGGCTCACAGCCAGTGGTTGTCGTGGCGCAGATAGAACTCGGCGAGTTCCTCGTCGGTGAGCTGTTTGCCTCGGGCAAGCTCGGCGAGCCCCTCGAAGTATCCCTCGCGGGGCGCGCCGGGAGCGAACATGAGCAGCATGGAGGCCGGTTCGCCGGATTCGTTGCGGAACGCGTGGATCCCGCCTTCGGGTACGAATAGGAAATCTCCGGGCCGGCCGTCGATCCAGGTGGCGCCGTCGTACAACCGGACGGTGCCGGACAAGACGAAGAAGGACTCCGAGATGGTCTTGTGGAAGTGCGGGCCCGGACCGCTCGGCGTCGGTCCCATCTCCCAGCGGTACAGCCCGAACTGACCGTTGGTGGATGCGGCGGTGGCGAGGTAATGCACGGTGTTTCCGGACGAGTAGGTGAGATCCGGCTCGTGCTCGCGGCGCCGCAAGGTCGCGCTGACCTCGCCGGTCGTCCCCTCGTATCGTTGCGCTGGATAGGACATGCTGCCGCTCCCTTTGCTGTCTTCATCGAGGCTAGCCAGCCCTCGGCGTGCTGCGGCTGGCGTTGGAGCGTTGGCGCCATGACGAGAATCGGCTTTCGGGGTCATCCGGGTCCCAGGTAGCCCGATTCGTCACTTCTCGTCGCTGACCGGGTGCGCTGCTGGCGCAATCGCGGTCAAGAATCGATCTCCTGGACCGAGCGCTGCAGCACACAGAACTCGTTCCCCTCGGGATCGGCCAGCACGACCCAACTGACGTCGGGGTCCTGCCCCACGTCGACCCGCGTCGCCCCAAGGCCCAGGAGCCGGTCGACCTCCTCGGTCTGCGTCGTGCCGTCGGCGCGCAGGTCGAAGTGCAGCCGATTCTTCACCGCCTTGGACTCTGGTACGGAAAGAACGTCGATGGACGGCCCGCCGATGCCGGATGGCCCGCTCGAGCCGGGTGGTGCCAGGCTCACGCCGCCCTCGTCGGGATCGGGCCAGGCTTCCCAGCCCAGTGCCTGCGCCCAGAAGTCGGCAACGCGGCGAGGGTCGCGCGCATCGATGGACAGGACCGCGATAAGGAGGGACACAAGCCCCATTGTCCACCGGCCTGCCCATGATCGTGAGCGCCAGGGGTGTAGTGCGGCTTCGCGTAGGGCGCTCACGATCATGGAGCGCCGGTCGGATCATGCAGCGCCGGTCCGTTCAGGAGCGCCGGGCAGCTGGGTAGACGGACCAGAGCGGAGCAGTCAAGGCTGCTGCATCAGTCGGATCAGCCGAGGCTGCGCTGCATCAGTACGGTGTCGATCCATCGGCCGTGCTTGCAGCCGACTCGCCGAAGCCGACCCGCCTCGGTGAACCCCGCCGACCGGTGCAGGGCCTGCGACGCCGGACTGCCGCTGTCCGCGATCACGGCAATGACCTGGCGAAGCCCGACGGCCGCGGCGCGGACGAGCAGTTCCCCCAACAGCGCGCGCCCGTACCCGCGGCCGGCGTACTCAGCAGCCAGGTAGATCGAGTTCTCCACCGTATGCGAGTAGCCCGGCTTGGCCTTCCACGGTGTGACGTAGGCGTACCCGATCACGGCCGAGTCGAGGGTGGCCACCAGAAAGGGATGTCTCGCCCGGCGGGCGGCCCCCAGCCTGTCGTGCCACTCCCGGTCAGTCAGTGCGACCATCTCGAACGTCAGCACTGTCTCGAGCGCGTACGGGGCGAAGATCCGGGCGATCGCGGCGACGTCACCCGGCTGGGCATCGCGTACCTCGAGTGCCTCGCCCACCTGGCCTAGTCTGACGCGCACCGTGTTGATCCGTGCCGCGACCCCACCGGACTGGACCGCGATCTGGCCCTTCTGGCAGCCCATCGTCGCGGCCGGCCAGACCTACAGCTACGACCCCGACCTCACCGAGGGCGAGGCCTACGACCTTTGGATGCTGGCGCCACCGGGGCGTACGGTCGTGGCCGTCGACGACGAGGGCGACGTGCTGGGTACGGCGAAGATGCACCCCAATCACGGCGGTCCCGCCGCTCATGTGGCCACCGCCAGTTTCATGGTCGACCCGCGGTACGGCGGCGCGGGCGTGGGCCGAGCCCTCGGCGAGGAGGCGCTGGCCTGGGCGCGATCGGCCGGTTACCGGGCCATGCAGTTCAACGCCGTCGTGGAGACGAATGTCGGGGCCGTCGGGCTGTGGCGGTCACTGGGGTTCGAGGTGCTGGCCACGGTGCCCGAGGCTTTTCAGCACCCGGTCCATGGTTTCGTCGGGCTGCACATCATGCATCGCTACCTCTGAGATTTAGCCCCGTCAGCACGTCCAGGCTGTGCGGGCCGCGCCCGGCGTGTACGGCGGTGCGAACTCGGGTGGGCAAGGGGGGAGTTGAACCCCCACGTCCTTTCGGACACACGGACCTGAACCGTGCGCGTCTGCCATTCCGCCACTTGCCCCAGCGGTCGCCCAGCCTAACAGCGAGTGGTCGGGCGCCAGCCCCGCCACGAAGATGGCCGCGGTAACGCATCCTCGATTCCCTTCAACGGCCCTACGGTCCACCATCCGACGACCGAACCCGCGTGTGCAGAATGCCCTGAAACACCAGGACCCAACACCACCCCGGATACCATCGTGCGTCGGAGGAAGCCGGAGGGATACGTGGGCGTGCTGCAGCGCTTCGAGCGAAGGCTCGAAGGCCTGGTCGGCGTGGCCTTTGCACGCGTGTTCAAAGG
>JALZIL010000385.1 GCA_030860305.1 Actinomycetota bacterium | reverse complement strand
TCATGATCGTGAGCGGCCCAGGTTCAGTCAGGCTGCATCTGGAGCGCTCATGATCATCGCCGATGGGGCTCGGGACCAGCAGCGATCTGGCATCGACCGTGATCGCCGGCACCAAGCGATGACCGGCCGACCCGGCCTGGAGCCCCTGACGAGTTGATTTGGTTCCCGGGCCGGAGCTGCCGCAGTTGATCATCGGATAGCGGGCGGTTTTGAGGCCGCGAATCCGAAATAAACCTGGTAGTTCCGATGATCAACTTGGACGGACGGCAGGGTGGCAGGCCATGCCTCGGTGCGGGTCAGCTCGGTCAGAAGCCGCCGAAGTCGCCGCCACCGAAGTCGCCGCCGCCGAAGCCACCGCTCATGTCGCCGCCGCCGGCCTCGTAGCCACCACCATCGCCGTACCCGCCAGAATCGCCGTACCCGCCGCCATCGCCGTACCCACCGTCGCCACCGGCATCTCCGCCGCCGTCACCGCCTGAGTCACCGCCGCCGTCACCAGATTCGGCACCGTCGCCGTATCCCTCGGAATAGCCCTGTTCGAAGGACTCCGTCGACGGAACGCCGGCCATCCCGCCGAACATCGCGCTGAACAGGAAGACTGACCCAAGGCCCCAAGCGCCACCGATGAGCGCCGGGCGCCACCACGGCTCGCTGTACCAGCCCTGCGGCACCGGACGTCCGGCCACCCGTCCGCCGGGGTAGTAGTGCTGGTTGCGCTCGCTGGGGTTGGGTGAGGCGCCGTAGGAGCGGCCCTCGACGTCGACCTCGCGCTCCTCGGTGACCGCGCCGGCCGACTTCTGCCCGTTGATCTCCGGTAGCGGTGGGCCGGGGTCGAGGTCCATCGCCGTACGGGCAGCCCGTACGTAATAGAGCCCCTCGACGGCGGTCTGGGTGACTAGCCGGCTCTGGGCCACCGTGCGTGCCTGGTCCAGCTGCGAGCCCGCGGCGATGTAGCGCTCGGAGGCATCCGCCAGGGCCTGCCTGGCCGGGCCGTCGACGGCCGAGAGGTTGGACAGTTGGCCACCGAGCAGCTCGTACCAGCGCCGGGCCTCGGCCTTGGCATCCTCCAGCGAGGTAGCCGCCGCTGCGGTCTGCTTGCGCTTCTGGCTTGACGTGTAGAGCGCACCGGCGGCGAGAACCACCAGCAGGAGCAGGATGATCTCCACGGTTGTGATGCCTCCTCAGGGGGAACAGGCCGATCCTAGGTGCCAGCCGGCTGCCCTTCTCCTGTCAACGTCGAGCGTTGGGCGGGCGTTCCGCCCTGAGCAGGGGAGATTGCGGTCCTGACGTACGCAACAACCGATCTGCGCGACGCGCGATAAGGCCGGTTCGCTACACAACGGCCGCTTTGCGGGCAACCAATGGGGCGGTTGTCTAGCGAACCGGCCTCATGGGTCGTCTCGAGGGATTGCGGCTCAGCGCCCGTACGAGCAGAGCCTGGCCTCGATCTCGCTCAACGCTCTGGGTATGTCGACGGACTCGGCCACTCGTACGGGTAAGCCGGCACTGATGGAACGGGCGCCGCCTGACGAACCGGAGCCAGACGCTGGACGCCGGTCCACCAGGGTCATGCCGCGGCCCGGTCCGTGTCCACAGTCGACCGACACCGGCCGCGCGACGGTTTCGAGGATCCCGGGGATGATCGCTTCGAGCACCGCCAGCGCGTCGTGGACGACTACGCCCGCACCCTCGTGCACCCGCGCATGGAGGTCGAAGCTGTCCGCCAGCATCGCCGCTGCGGCCGCGCCGACCGGGCCGCTCGCCTCGATCCGGGCCACGGCTGCCGCGTCCATCGAGCTCGTACGGGTCACATCCAAGCCGACCACCGTGATTGGCAGACCAGAGCTGAGAACCCGTTGAGCCGCTTCTGGATCGGACCTGATGTTGAACTCGGCAGCCGAGATGAGTTCCCCGCCACCGTAGGCCCCGCCCATCACCACCAGCCGTTCGATCCGCTCGGCGGCAACCGGGTCGGCGACGATCAGCTGGGCGATGTTTGTCAATGGTCCGATGGCGCACACGGTGACCGGACTTGGCGTCGCACGGAGCAGCTGCGCGAGGAACGGTACGGCTGGCGTCGGCTCGACCCGCCTTCTGGCACTGGGTAGTTCGACATCGCCGAGACCATTCGCGCCGTGGCGGTGCGGGTGCACGCGGGGCGGCTGCGGGTGCACGAGCGGGTGTTCGGCTCCAGCGGCGACGGGGACTTCGCCAGCACCGGCCAGAGCTATGACGCGCAACGCATTCTCCGTCGTCTGCTCCACGGACACGTTTCCGAACAC